>DATEPR010000146.1:0-4265 GCA_035273045.1 Pseudonocardiaceae bacterium
AACCCGGGTCGTCGGCGCGCACCACGAACGCTGAGATGCCGTTGGCCGGCTTGGCGGCGTCCGGGTCGGTGACGGCCATCACCGTGTACCACGTGGACTCGCCCGCGTTGGTGATCCAGCACTTGGTGCCGTTGAGCACCCAGTGGTCGCCGTCCAGGCGTGCCCTGGTGCGCATGGACGCGGTGTCCGAGCCGGCCTCGCGCTCGGACAGGGCGTACGAGACCGACTCGCCGCCCGCCACCGCCGGCAGCACCTGCTGCTTCAGTTCCTCGGACGCGCTCAGGATGATCGGCATCGTGCCGAGCTTGTTCACCGCGGGGATCAGCGACGAGGACGCGCACACCCGCGCGACCTCCTCGATCAGGATGCACGTGGCCACAGCGTCGGCACCCTCGCCGGAGTACTTCTCCGGGATGTGCACAGCGTGGAAACCGGCTCGCACCAACGCATCCCGGGCCTCGACGGGGTAGCGCTCGCGCTCGTCGACGTCGGCGGCGTGGGGCGCGATCTCCTTCTCGGCGAGTGCGCGCACGGCCTCGCGCAGCGCCTCGTGCTCGTCGGGAAGCTGGTAGATGCCAGGGGTCGCGTCCACGGTGGTGACCTCTCGGTAGTCGCTGACCACAATGTTAGCGCGCGTTCACGTCCGTTGGGCTGTGTCGATCGTCGCCCGCAGCGCCTGATCCTTCTCCAGCACCAGCCGTTCCAGCCCGCGCTGGAACTCGGCCATCTTCGCCCGCAGGCCGGCGTCCCCGGCGGCCAGGATCCGCACGGCGAGCAGGCCCGCGTTGCGCGCTCCGCCGACCGACACCGTCGCCACCGGCACGCCCGCCGGCATCTGCACGATGGACAGCAGCGAGTCCATGCCGTCCAGATACGTCAGCGGAACCGGCACGCCGATCACCGGGAGCACGGTGGCGGCGGCGACCATGCCGGGCAGGTGCGCGGCGCCGCCGGCACCCGCGATGACCACCCGCAGGCCGCGGTCGGCGGCGGACTCGGCGTAGTCCAGCATCCGGCGCGGCGTGCGGTGCGCGGACACCACGCTCACCTCGTACGGGACGTCGAACTCGGTGAGCGCCGCCGCCGCGGCCTCCATCACCGGCCAGTCCGAGTCGCTGCCCATGATCACGCCGACGGCCGGGCCGCTGCCACCTGTCACGAATCGTCTCCTCGCCCGTGGATGTCGAAGCCGTCCGCCCACACGGCGGTGGCCAGCCAGTGTGCCGCGAGTGCCGCGACCCTGCGCACCGGACCCAGGTCCGAACCGGCGACGGTGACGTGCCCGAGCTTGCGGCCGGGCCGTTCCGCCTTGCCGTACAGGTGCACCTTCACCTCGCCGAACCGGGCGAACAGGTGGTGCAGCCGCTCGTCGACGCCCATCGCCGGCTCCTCGGCCGCGCCGAGCACGTTGGCCATCACGACGACCGGGGCCAGCGGGTCGGTGGCGCCGAGCGGGTAGTCCAGCACGGCCCGCAGGTGTTGCTCGAACTGGGACGTAACGGCGCCGTCGATGGTCCAGTGGCCGGAGTTGTGCGGGCGCATGGCCAGTTCGTTGACCACCAGCCCGGTGTCGGTCTCGAACAACTCGACCGCGAGGACGCCCACCACGCCGAGTTCACCGGCGATCCGCAGGGCAAGTTCCTGGGCGTCGTCGGCGACCCGCCCAGCCAGGCCCGGCGCCGGCGCGAGCACCTCGACGCAGATCCCGTCGGACTGCACGGTCTCCACGACCGGCCACGCCGCGCCCTGCCCGTACGGGGAGCGGGCCACCAGCGCGGCCAGTTCCCTGCGCATCGCGATCCGCTGTTCCACCAGCAGCGGCGTTCCGGCGGCGAGCAGTTCCGCGACCAGCGAGCGCGCCTCGTCCGCGGTCGCCGGCTGCCACACGCCGCGACCGTCGTAGCCGCCACGGGCCGCCTTGACCACGCACGGCCAGCCGTGCTCGTCACCGAACCGGGTCACGTCGTCCGGTTCGGTCACCGCGGTGTAGGCCGGCACGGGCACGCCCATCGCGGCCAGCCGGTCCCGCATGACCAGCTTGTCCTGGGCGTGGATCAGCGCGTCCGGGCCGGGGTGCACGGTCACCCCGTCGGCGACCAGCGCGCGCAGGTGGGCACCGGGCACGTGTTCGTGGTCGAAGGTGACCACGTCGCAGTGCGAGGCGAAGGCGCGCAGCGCGGCGAGATCGGTGTGCGAGCCGATGTCCACCCACGGCGCGACCTGTGCCGCCGACTCGTCCGGCGAGCCGGCCAGCACGCGCAGCGACTGGCCGATGGCGATGGCGGCCTGGTGGGTCATCCTGGCGAGTTGGCCGGCACCCACCATGCCGACCACGGGCAGCCCGGTTCGAGGGTCCACGGGCAGGCGAGCTTAACGTCCCCGCTGGTCGGGCCGCTCGGCCGGTCAGGCGCCGGCGAGCTCGGCGACCAGCCGGCAGGCCGCGGCGTGGGTGCCGGGCAGCGACTCCAGCCACACCGACGGCGGCTCTATCGCCCGCAACTGCGGGTCGACGCTCAGCCGGTCGGCCGCGATCCACCGGGCCATGGCGACCCGTTCGGACAGCCGGTCGGCCCGCTCGGCGAGCACCAGCATCGTGTTCGGACCCACGGTGGCAAGCGTCTGCCCACCGTCGAACACGGCGCGCAGCACGTCGGCGAGCAGTACCATCGCGGCCAGCCGGGACCATCCCGGCGTACCGGCCAGTTCCGGCGACACCACCACGAGCACGTACCGGGCGCCGGCGGGCATCCCGCTCGCCTCGCTCTCCCGGTAGACCTCGCGCAGCCGGGACCGCAGGTAGGCGGCGTTGGCCAGCCCGGTCAGCCCGTCGCACGCCTCGGCGTGGGCCAGCTGCCGGACCAGCACGTCCGACCACGCCAGCGCGGTGACCCGCAGTAGCCGGGCCGGCAGGGCGTCCGGGTCGGCGGCGACCATGCCGTCCGCGTGCTCCGAATCGCCGATCACCGCGTGCAGCGCGGCCACGTCCTGGAGCGTCTCGGCCAGCCCGGAGCCGGCGTGCGCGCGAGCTCTGCCCAGTTTGACCAGGGCATCCTCCAGTGCGCGGCCGCCGACGACGACGTCGCACACGGTGTCGACCTCCGCGATCGCCCAGTCGGCCGGGAACCGCCAGCCGGAGGCGATGCTCGCCGTCCGCCAGCGGGACCGCAGGACGCGGCGCTCCTGCGCCGGGTCGCCGTGCCACGACTGTGGCGAGATCTCCCGCGTGCCCACGTGCGCCCGTCCTCCTGCTGGCCGATACTCGTCTTCGCTCTCGGTTACCACGACGGCACGGGTGCGCGAACATGACGCCGATCAGTGGATTCCGTTCGGGTGGCCACCGTGGCGAACGGCATTCGTGTCCGTCACACTGACGCCCGGAGCGCAGTCGGTGGGTGGAGGAGGACTACGTGGCCGCTGTGCCAGCGGACGTGCATGGCCCGAGCGATGCCGAGTTGATCGAGTCGGTCCGCCACGGCCAGCTGGACGCCTACGGCTCGCTGTACGAGCGCCACGTCTCCGCCGCCTACAACCTGGCCCGCCAGCTCAGCCGCTCGTCGGCCGAGGCGGACGACCTGGTGTCCGAGGCGTTCGCCAGGGTGCTGGACACGCTCCGCGCCGGCCGCGGCCCCGACTCGGCGTTCCGCGCCTACCTCCTCACGTCGCTGCGGCACGTCGCCTACGACCGCACCCGCAAGGAACGCAGGGTCGAGCTGACCGACGACGTCACGACCGTCAGCGGCGTCGACACCGAGAAGATCAGCGAACCGTTCCGGGACACCGCGATGGCCGGGCTGGAGCGCTCGCTGGCCGCGAAGGCGTTCGCCCGGCTGCCCGAGCGGTGGCAGGCGGTGTTGTGGCACACCGAGATCGAGGGCCAGTCACCGGCCGAGGTGGCGCCGCTGCTCGGCCTGACCGCGAACGGCGTGTCCGCGCTGGCCTACCGGGCCAGGGAGGGCCTGCGGCAGGCGTACCTCCAGGTGCACCTCGCCGAGTCGACGGCCGGCCGATGCCAGGCCACGGCGGAGAAACTGGGCGCGTGGACCCGAGGTGGACTGTCCAAACGGGAGACCGCACAGGTCGAGTCCCATTTGGACGAATGCGAGCGGTGCCGGGCGCTGGCGGCCGAACTGGCCGACGTCAACGGCGGCCTGCGCGTCGTCGCCGCACTGGTGCTGGGCATCGGCGCCGCCGGCTACCTGGCCACCACGGCCAAGGCGAGCGCGGGTGCCGCGGTGGCCGCCGCGACGACATCGGGTGCCGCCGGC
>DATEPR010000147.1:0-4474 GCA_035273045.1 Pseudonocardiaceae bacterium
TGCGCCCGCAACGACACCAGGGCCATGCGCGAGGTGGTGCGCGACGCCCGCTGTTGGGTGATGTCGCTGCTGCACGTCGGGACCTTCGGTTCGTTCATCGGCTACGGTTTCGCGGCGGTGTTCCGGGAACGCCGGCTGTCCGGTGCGGTGATCGGCATCGCGGGCGCGATCGGCGCACTGGGCGGGGTCGGGATCAACCTGGCGTTCCGGCAGTCGTTCGCCCTCACCGGGTCGGGCACCCCAGCCGTGGTGGGATTCCTGGTCTACTACGGGATCTGTGCCGCTCTCACCTGGCTGGTCTACCGGCCCGACCGCTCACCATGGGCTGACCCGCGGTGCGAGTGAGACGTAACGCAACCGCAATTCGGGTGACCCGGCCGCGACACGACCGGTTTGCAGCATGGCGGCCATGACACGGACACTCGTCGTCACCGGATACGGCATGGTCGGCCACCGCCTGATCTGTACCCTGCGGCAGCGGGACGTCGCCGGCGCGTGGCAGGTGGTCGTGCTGGCGGAGGAGCCCCGCCCGGCCTACGACCGGGTCTCCTTGTCCTCCTATGTGGACAGTTGGGACGCCAGGGAGTTGGACCTGCCGGGCAACGACTTCGCCGGCGACGGCCGGGTGTCGATCCGGCTCGGTGATCCCGTGGTGACCGTCGACCGGGGGCGCCGCGAGGTCGTCACCGGGAGCGGCTACCGGCAGCGCTACGACGCACTGGTGCTGGCCACCGGGTCCGTGCCGTTCGTGCCCCCGGTACCCGGTCACGACCTGCCTGGCTGCTTCTGCTACCGGACCATCGACGATCTCGACGCGATCCGTGCCGCGGCCGGCAGGCGCCCGGCCGGGCGGGCGGCCGCGATGGTCGTGGGCGGTGGCCTGCTGGGCCTTGAGGCGGCGAACGCGCTGCGCGGCATGGGCCTGTCACCGCATGTCGTGGAACTCGGTGACCGGTTGCTGCCCCTCCAGGTCGACGAGGGCGGTGCCGGCCTGCTGCGCGGGCTGGTCCAGCGGCTGGGCGTGACGGTGCACACGCGGACGTCGGTCGCCGGCATCGAACCCGACGGCGCGCGGCTGCTGGCCAACCTGTCCAACGGCACCGAACTGGACGTGGACCTGGTCGTGTTCGCCGCCGGCGTGCGCCCGCGCGACGCGCTGGCCAGGCAGGCCGGGCTGCCGGTCGGCGAACGTGGCGGCGTCGTCGTCGACCCTGGTTGCCGTACCGAGGACCCGGCCGTGTACGCGGTCGGCGAGTGCGCCTGCCTGGACGGCCAGGTGTACGGCCTGGTCGCGCCGGGTTACGCGATGGCCGACGTGGTCGCCGACCGCCTGCTCGGTGGCGCCGCGACATTCCCCGGAGCCGACACCGCCACCAAGCTCAAACTGCTCGGCGTCGACGTGGCCAGCTTCGGCGACGCCCACGGCACCAGCGAGAACGCGCTGGCCGTGGCGTTCCACGACGCCGTCGCGGGCTCGTACCGCAAGCTCGTGGTGTCCGACGACGGCCAGACCCTGCTCGGCGGCGTCCTCGTCGGCGACACGTCCAGCTACGGGACGCTACGGCCGCTGGTCGGGCACCGGCTGCCGGCCGAACCCGGCGCGCTGCTGGCTCCCGCCGCCCCGGTGCCGCTCGGCGTCGACGCGCTCCCCGCCGGTGCCCAGGTCTGCTCGTGCAACGCCGTGACCCGGCAGGCCGTCGACACGGCCATCGACGGCGGCGCCGACACGGTGGCCGCGATCAAGACGTGCACTCGGGCGGGCACGACGTGCGGGTCGTGCGTGCCGACGCTGGCCGGGCTGCTGACCGCCCGCGGGGTGGTGGGGTCCACGGCCCTGTGCGAACACTTCGCCCACACCCGCGCCGAACTGTTCGAGATCGTCCTGGCGACGGGCCTACGGACGTTCAGCGACCTGATCGCCCGCCACGGCACGGGACGCGGTTGTGACATCTGCAAGCCGGTGGTCGCCTCGATCCTGGCGTCGCTGGGCACCGGTCACATACTGGACGGTGAGCAGGCCGCGTTGCAGGACACCAACGACCACTTCCTGGCCAACATCCAGCGCAACGGCACGTACTCGGTGGTGCCGAGAGTCCCCGGCGGCGAGATCACCCCCGCCAAGCTGCTGGTCATCGCCGAGGTGGCCAGAGACTTCGGCCTGTATACCAAGATCACCGGCGGCCAGCGCATCGACCTGCTCGGTGCGACGGTCGACCAGTTGCCCGGCATCTGGCGTCGCCTGGTGGACGCCGGGTTCGAGTCCGGCCACGCCTACGGCAAGGCGGTGCGCACGGTGAAGTCGTGTGTCGGCTCGACCTGGTGCCGCTACGGAGTGCAGGATTCCGTGGCCCTGGCGATCGAACTGGAACTGCGTTATCGCGGTCTGCGGTCGCCGCACAAGATCAAGGCCGGGGTGTCCGGTTGTGCCCGCGAGTGCGCCGAGGCGCGCGGCAAGGACGTCGGGGTGATCGCCACCGAGCACGGCTGGAACCTCTACGTGGGCGGCAACGGCGGCTTCTCACCCCGGCACGCGCGGCTACTCGCGTCTGATGTGGACAGAGAGACGCTGGTCCGGCTGGTGGACCGGTTCCTGATGTTCTACATCCGCACGGCCGACCGGTTGCAGCGCACGGCGGCCTGGATCGAATCGATGGACGGCGGCCTGGACCATCTGAAACAGGTCGTTGTCGAGGACAGTCTGGGCATCTGCGCCGACCTGGAGGCGGCCATGGCGCGGCACGTGGCCGGTTACGCCGACGAGTGGCGTGGCGTGCTGGAGGATCCCGCCAAACTGGCCCGGTTCACGTCGTTCGTCAACGCTCCCGGCCAGCCGGATCCGCTGATCTCGTTCCGCGCCGAACGCGGGCAGCGGGTGCCCGTGGCGGTGTCCGGATGACCGTCGTGTGCGCATACGACGCGCTGCAGGCCGAACGGGGTGTCGCGGCCCTGCTGGCGGACGGCAGGCAGGTCGCGGTGTTCCGCACCCATGACGGCTCGGTGTACGCGCTGGACAATCGTGATCCGGCCAGTGGTGCCGGCGTGCTGTCCCGCGGCATCGTCGGCGACCGCGCCGGCAGCCCGGTCGTGGTGTCGCCGATCCACAAGCACGCCTTCGACCTGCGCACCGGCCGGTGCGTGGACGACGAGCGGATGTCGGTGTCCGTGTTCACAGTCCGGGTCAGCGGCGGGGTGATCGTGATCGGGGTGCCGTGACCGGCGTCGAGATCGCGCCGCTGGCCGGCTACACGGTCGGCGTGACCGCGGCCCGCCGGGCCGAGGAGTTCGCGGTACTGCTGGAACGTCGTGGCGCGACGGTGGTGCGGGCCCCGGCGATCCGCATCGAACCGCTGGCCGACGACGCCCGGCTACTGGCGACGACCCGCCACGTGGTCGCCACGCCGGTGGACGTGGTGGTGGCGACCACCGGGATCGGCTTCCGTGGCTGGATCGAGGCCGCGGAAGGCTGGGGGCTGGGCACGGCGCTGCTGCGCGGCCTCGCGGACGCGACGATCCTCGCCCGCGGCCCCAAGGCGCGGGGCGCGGTGCGGGCCGCCGGGTTGGTCGAGACGTTCACGCCAGCCTCCGAGCGGAGCGAGGACCTGCTGCGCCACCTGCTGGACATCGGGGTGCGGGGCAGGCGAGTCGCCGTCCAGTTGCACGGCGAGCCGCTCACCTGGTTCCTCGACGCGCTGCGCGGAGCAGGCGCGGACGTCGTGGCCGTGCCGGTGTACCGGTGGACACCCACCGCCGACCAGGGACCCGTCGAGCGGCTGGTGGACGGCGTGCTCGGCGGGCAGGTCGACGTGCTCGCGTTCACCAGCGCGCCCGCGGTGCTCAGCGTGTTGCGGATCGCGTCGCGCTCCGACCGGCTGGACCCGCTCGTGCACGTGCTGCGGCGGCGGGCGGTGGCGGCGTGCGTCGGCGAGGTCACGGCCGGCCCACTGGCCGCGTTGGACGTGCCCGTGGTGCGGCCGGACCGGGCCCGGATCGGCGCCCTGGTCCGGGAAATCGTGGCCGTGCTGCCGTCCCGGGCCGACCGGCTGCGGGTGGGCAGGCACACGATGGAACTGCGTGGCCAGGCCGTCCTGGTGGACGGGGAGTTCCGTCCGGTTCCACCCGCGCCGATGGCCGTGCTGCGGGCGTTGGCCACCCGGCCCGGCACGGTGGTGTCCCGGCCGGACCTGCTGGCCACGCTGCCCGGTGCGGGTGAGGAACACGCGGTCGAGACCGCCGTGGCGCGGCTGCGTACCGCGCTGGGCGAGCCGAACCTGGTGCAGACCGTGGTCAAACGCGGCTACCGGCTGGCCTGCGGCCGATGACCCTGATCGTCGTGGCGCACGGCACCCGGGACCCGGCGGGCGCGCGAACCTCGTCCCGCCTGGCCGCCCGCGTCGCCCAGCAGGTGCCGGTGCGCGTCGCGCTGGCCTACGCCGACGTGCGGCGCCCGACCGTGGCCGAGGTGCTGGGCACCGTG
>DATEPR010000148.1:0-2620 GCA_035273045.1 Pseudonocardiaceae bacterium
GTCCGGGACACCGGCACCGCCGCCCGGGACGCGGCCACCACCGAGGGCTGCGAACTCGCCGTGCGCGAGGAGTCGTTCGGCGACGCCGTCGAGTTCGACCCCGGCCTGCGGGACCGTCTGGCCGCGCTGCTGGGTGGCGTGCCCGCGATCCCGACCGGCGCCGGTCACGACGCGGGCATCCTGGCCGGCCGGGTGCCGACCGCGATGCTGTTCGTGCGCAACCCCACCGGGATCAGCCACGCACCAGGCGAACACGCCGAGCCGGCCGACTGCGCCGAGGGCGCCTCGGCGCTGGCCACCGTGCTGGAATCGTTGTGCCAGTGACGTTCTGGTGCGAGCGGGCCTGGGTCGCCGACGAGGTCGCCGAACGGGTCCTGGTCACCTGTGACGACGACGGCGTGATCACGGCCGTCACACCGGACGCCGACCCCGGCACCGCGCACCGGTTGACGGGCATGGTGTTCCCCGGTTTCGCCAACGCCCACTCGCACGCGTTCCACCGGGCGTTGCGCGGCCGTACGCACGCCGACGGCGGCACGTTCTGGACGTGGCGCGAGGCCATGTACTCGCTCGCCGAACGCCTCGACCCGGACAGCTACTACGCGCTGGCCCGGCTGGTCTACGCCGAGCTGGTCAGCGCCGGGTTCACCTGCGTCGGCGAGTTCCACTACCTGCACCACGCGCCCGGCGGCGCCCGCTACGCCGACCCGAACGCCATGGGCCACGCGCTGATCCAGGCCGCGGCCGACGCCGGCATCCGCATCACGCTGCTGGACACGTGCTATCTCGCGGGTGGTCTCGACTCGTCCGGCTACCGGCCGCTGACCGGCACCCAACTGCGGTTCGGCGACGGCGACGTGGCCGGCTGGGCGGCCCGGTACGCCGACCTGCGCGCGGCGCCGCACGCCAGGATCGGTGCGGCAGTGCACTCGGTCCGCGCGGTCCCGGCCACCGAACTGCCCGGTGTCGCGGTGGCCGCCCGGGGCGCGCCGGTGCACGTCCACCTGTCCGAGCAGACCGCGGAGAACCTGGCCTGCCAGGCGTACCACGGCATGTCACCGACCGCGCTGCTGGCGTCGGCGGGGATCCTCGGCCCGGACACCACGGCGGTGCACGCCACCCATCTGTCCGATGAGGACATTCGGAGCCTGGGCTCGACGGCCTGTTTCTGCCCGACCACCGAAGCCGACCTGGCCGACGGCATCGGCCCGGCGCACGAACTCGCGTCGGCGGGCTGCCCGATCGCGCTGGGCACCGACCAGCACGCGGTCGTCGACCCGTTCCTGGAGGCGCGCGCGCTGGAGCACGGCGAGCGGCTGCGCACCGGCCTGCGCGGCAGGTTCACCCCGGCCCAGCTCATCACGGCCGCGACCGCCGCAGGTCACCGCGCGTTGGGCTGGCCGTCCGCGGGCCGGATCGCCGTCGGCGCACCGGCCGACCTGGTCGCCGTCTCGCTCGACTCCCCGCGGACCGCGGGTTCGGCACCCGAGCAGCTCATCCTCACCGCCACCGCCTCCGATGTGGACACCGTGGTCGTCGGCGGCCGGGTCGTCGAACGGGGTAGCGTCGGCTCCGAACTGGCCAGGCTGATCGGGGAGCTGACGGCGTGAGCGTTCTCATCACGGGGATCGCGGAGCTGACCACCAACGACGACGAGCTGGGCACGCTGACCGACGCGGCCATCGTGGTGGACTCAGGGCTGGTCGCATGGGTGGGCCCGGCGCGCCGGGCGCCGGTAGCCGATCAGCAGGTCGACGTCGCGGGCCGGGCCGTGTTGCCCGGTTGGGTGGACAGCCACACGCACCTGGTGTTCGCGGGGGACCGGACAGCCGAGTTCACCGCGCGCATGGCTGGCGAGCCGTATCAGGCGGGCGGCATCGCGACCACCGTCGAGGCCACCAGAGCGGCGACCGACACGCAGCTCATGGCGAACGTCCGCCGGCATGTCGCCGAGGCCAACGCGCAGGGCACGACGTGCCTGGAGACCAAGACCGGGTACGGCCTCAACGTGCCCGACGAGACGCGCTCGGCCGTGCTGGCGGGCGACTACGTCGACGAGGTCACGTTCCTCGGCGCCCACCTGGTACCGCCCGGCGCGTCCGCTGACGCGTACGTGGATTTGGTGTGCGGCCCGATGCTCGCGGCCGTGGCGCCGTACGTGCGGTGGGCGGACGTGTTCTGTGAGCGTGGTGCGTTCGACGTGGACCAGTCGAGGGCGGTGCTGACGGCGGCGGCCGGTTTCGGCTTGGGGTTGCGGGTGCACGGGAACCAGTTGGGGCCTGGCCCCGGGGTCGCGCTCGCGGTCGAGATGGGGGCGGCCAGCGTCGACCACTGCACCTACCTGACGCCGTCCGATGTGGACGCTCTGGCTGGGTCGGCGACCGTTGCCACCCTGTTGCCCGCGACCGATTTGTCCACCCGGCAGCCGTTGCCGGATGCGCGTGCGCTGTTGGATGCCGGGGCGGTGGTTGCCTTGGCCACCAACTGCAATCCGGGGTCGTCGTATACGTCGTCGATGGCGTTCTGTGTGGCTACCGCTGTGCTGCAGATGGGAATGAGCGTGGGGGAGGCGGTTCGGGCGGCGACGTGGGGTGGGGCGCGGGCGTTGCGGCGGGAGAGC
>DATEPR010000149.1:0-4832 GCA_035273045.1 Pseudonocardiaceae bacterium
CGCCAACGCAGGCGCCAAGGCGCGGCAAACCAACGCCGGCCCATGAGCCGCCAACGCACCCGCCCGAGCCGACCACTGAACGGACGACACGCACAAACACAACAGCCCAAGCATCGGCGTGTTGGCCGCACAGCGGACGACACACACGGACGCCAAAGCACGGCAAACCAACGCCAGCCGCGAGCTGCCGGCCCGCCACCACGGAACCGACCAACGGCCCGCCACTACCCGAGTCGACCACTGGCCCGCCACCACCTGAGCCGACCATTGGCCCGCCACCGCCCGAGTCGACCACTGGACGACACGCGCGGGCGCAACGGCGCGGCAGCGATGGGTCGGCCGCTCAGTGGTCGACAGGCGCCGGCCTCCCTACCAGCGGCGGGAGGTGGGGCCTCTGCGGTTTCGGGCGGTCCAGCAGCCGGAGTGCCAGTGGCGGCGGTCGGTTACTGAGCCGTGTTCGCTGGCCGGCCATGCCACCACGTGCGCGATGCCGGGCTGGATTTCGTGGTCGCAGCCGGGGCATCGGTAGACCTTCGTGGCCGCCGTCGCGGGAATGTGCCGCACCAGCCACTCGCCGTCGGCGCCGGATTCGGCCTTCGCCCAGCCGAGTGCGCTCGACAACGGGCGCTCCGCCTCCTGTCCCGATCGGCCTCGGGAACGGCGGGTGCGGTTGTGGCGGGGCACGATTCGACCGTAACCGACCCACGTGGTGCGACAATGGCCGCATGCCGACCTACGCCTACCGCTGCCGCGAGTGCGCGGACCAGTTCGAGGTGTCCCGGCCGATGAGCGAGTCGTCGGCTCCGGCCGTCTGCCCGGAGGGCCACCACGACACCGTCAAGCTGCTCACCACCGTCGCCATGACCGGCCGGGCCGGCACCCCCGCTCCCGTCGGCGGTGGCGGCGGCTGCTGTGGCGGTGCCTGTGGCTGCGGCGGGTAGCACGGCCGTCCGGCCGGGGCCGTAGACCATGCCGATGAACCAGATGCACCGCAAGCTCTGCTCGTCACCCGGATGGGCGGCGACGGTCGCCAGCCGGTTACCGTTGGTGCTCGACCGGGCGGAGCTTGGCGACAACGTCCTCGAAATCGGTCCTGGCTACGGCGCCACCACGAAGGTGCTCGCCCAGCGGTATCGCACCCTGACCGCGCTGGAAGTGGACACCGTCCGCGCGGCGCGGCTGGCCGGTGATCTCGGAGACACAGTGCGCGTCGTGCCGGGCAGTGGTGCGGCGATGCCGTTCGCGGACAACGGTTTCAGTGGTGTCGTGTGCTTCACGATGTTGCACCACGTACCGTCCGTCTGCCTCCAGGACGACCTGTTCGCCGAGGCGCACCGGGTGCTGGCGCCGGGCGGCATGTTCGCCGGGTCGGACAGTCAGTTGAACCTGCGGTTCCGGCTGCTGCACATCGGCGACACCATGGTCGTCGTCAACGCCGCCACGCTCCGGGACCGCCTGGCCGGCGCCGGTTTCACCGACATCCGCGTGGAGCACGAGCCGCGGTCGATCGTCCGCTTCTGGGCGACCAGGCCGTGATCATTTCGTGTAGTCGCGGAAACCCTTGCCCGTCTTGCGGCCCAGCCGTCCCGCGGTGACCAGGTGCTCCAGCAGCGGCGCCGGCGCGAAGCCCGCTTCCCGGAACTCCAGGTAGAGGGTGCGCTGGATCGCCAGTGACACGTCCAGGCCGACGACGTCGAGCAGGGCGAACGGACCCATCGGCAGGCCGCAGCCGACCGTCATCGCGGTGTCGATGTCGTCCGCCTCGGCGTAGTGCGCCTCCAGCATCTTGACCGCGTCGTTCAGGTACGGGAACAGCAACGCGTTCACGATGAACCCGGCCCGGTCGCCACAGTGCACCGGGTGCTTGCGCAGCCGCCGGCACACCGCGTCGGCCGTGGCGACCGTCTCGGCGGACGTCGAGATGGTGGCCACCACCTCGACCAGCTTCATCGCCGGCGCGGGGTTGAAGAAGTGCAACCCCACGACGTCACCTGGACGAGTGGTGGCGGCGGCGCATTCGATCACGGGGAGTGATGAGGTTGTGGTGGCCAGCACGGCACCCGGCTTGCACACCTCGTCCAGCGCGCCGAACACCGCGGTCTTCACGGCGATGTCCTCGGCGACGGCCTCGACCACCAGGTCGCAGTCGGCCAGTTCGTCGAACTCGACGGCGGGCGCGATCCGGGCCAGCGTCGCGTCCCGGTCCTCCTCGGACAGCCGGCCCCGGACGACCGACTTCTCCAGCGACGCCCGGATCTTGCCGAGCGCCGACTTCGCCTTGTCCTGGGTCCGTGCCCGCAACACCACGTCGAATCCGCTCTTCGCGAACACCTCGGTGATGCCGGTGGCCATCGTGCCGGTGCCGATCACGCCGACCCGGTGGACGTCGCGGCCGACCGGGCGACCGTCGCGGGCCGCGGGGTCGACCGGGTCGGCGACGACGTTGGGCGAGTCGGGGGCGTCGTAGGTGTAGAAGCCGCGACCGGTCTTCCGGCCGAGCAGGCCGGCGGTGATCATCTGCTTGAGCAGCGGAGTCGGTGCGTGCAAACGGTTGCGCGACTGGTGGTACATCGTGTCGAGGATCTCGTACGCGGTGTCCAGGCCGATGAGGTCCAGCAACTGGAGCGGACCCATCGGGTAGCCGCAGCCGTAACGCATGGCGGCGTCGAGGTCCTCGCGGGTGGCGTAGCGCTGCTCGTACATGCGGACGGCGTGGTTGAGATAGCCGAACAGCAGCGCGTTCGCGATGAAGCCGGCGCGGTCGCCGATGACGACGGGTTCCTTGCCCAGGGATCGGACGAAGTCGACGGCGTCGGTGACCACGTCGGGCTCGGTGACGACGGTGCGGACCACCTCGACCAGGGTCAGGATCGGCGCCGGGTTGAAGAAGTGGAGTCCGACGACCTTGCCGGGGCGGCCGGTGTGCACACCGATCTCGGTGACGGACAGTGACGACGTGTTGGACGCGAGGATCACGTCCGGGCCGACGATGGCGTCGACCTCGGCGAACACCTCGGCCTTGGCGTCCAGGCTCTCCGGGATGGCCTCGATGACGAGATCGCAGTCGGCGAGCGCGGGAAGGGTCGTGTGGTACTCGATGCGGGCCAGGAGGGCTTCGCGGTCGGCCGGGGTGAGCTTGTCGCCGGCGACGGCCCGGTCGGTGGAGTGCTCGATGTGGCCGCGGCCACGCTCGATGGCGGCGGCGTCGACCTCGACGGCCACGACGCGGCGACCGGTGCGGGCGACCACCTCGGCGATGCCGGTACCCATGGTGCCCAGGCCGATGATCCCGATCGTGGCGAACTCGCGCGTCATGGTGCCACCTCCAGATGCTACGCACCGGTAACTTGTGGAGATGGTGCCATGGGATCGGCGTCCGCCCGCGTGAGGTTCGTCTCCGGATCGAGCCAGAGACCACCGATCGTGTGGCCGGCGATCAGTGGGCGACGGCCGGGAGCTTCGGCCAGACCTGCGCCGCCACCGCCTTGGCCGCCGTGCACGGGTTCACCTTGCTGCCCTGGACCGTGTCCACGCCGACCTCGGCTATCTCCACCAGACCCGCGGCGGCGCTCGTGTCCGCGTCGGTGTAGGCGTTCAGGCCGGTGTTGATCCAGCAGATGGAGTCCGTGTCCGGCTGCGTGTAGAGGCTGACCACGGACGGGCGGCCGGCGATCACGGCGGACGAATCCGTCGTCGGGTCCAGGATCGTGGGCTGTTCGCCCACCACGAAGTTCAGTTGGGCTGTCGGCAGGTTGGTGTCGCTGTCGGAGGCCCAGTAGCACTCGTGGCCCTCGGGATACGCGTACGTGTTGATCCCGGTGATGCCGGCGGCGGCCAGGGTTCCCGCGCCGAGCAGGCCACACGGGTCGACCTGGCCCACGGAGTCACCGGGGTAGGTGCGATGCCGGATCACGCCGGCGGCGATCTGGTCCGCGGCGTTCTCGGCCAGTGCCACGGCGGCGGCGCACACGTTGGCATGACTGTCCGAAGTAGACGGACTGGCACTCACGTCGAGGTCATATGCGTCGGGGAAGATCACGTAGGCGTCGCAGTAGTCGGCGGAGTCCTGCTTGCCGACCTGGATGGTCATGCCGTCCGGCAGCGACGTGACGGTGTCCAGCGGCCCGGCGGTCAGGTCGTCGCTGGTCTCCAGCGGGCCGACGGTCACGTACGCGGTCGCGCCGTCGTGCTGCGTCACGAACACGGGACAGTCGTCCAGCGCGTCGGCCGTCACGCGGCGGGCGCTGGCCACGCCGTGCACCGTCGCGGCGTCCACGACGCTGCACGGGTCCACCGTGGTCGCGTCGCCGAAGGCCGTCTGGGCGCTGATCGGCGCCGCCGCTGGCGCTCCGGGGACCGCCTCCGGCGTGCCACGCACCGTCGACGCGCAGCCGGCCAGCCCCAGCAGCACCACGATGCCGAGCGTGCCGCCCATCACCCGCCAGCGGGTCATCGCCCCATACCCCCATGCGCTCAGATCCCCCGATCCGAACGCATTATTTCCCTACTCGCCGAAGTTGTCGTCCGCCAATTGCCGGATGCGCCGCACGGCCTCGGCGGCCTCCGGACCCCGCGCCGACACCACCAGCCGGTCCCCCTTGCGGGCACCCAGTCCCAGCAGCCCCAGCACACTGCGCGCGTCGGACTCGTGGTCGCCGAACCGGACCGTCACGTCGGCCGTCAGGCCGGTGAGCGACCTGGCCAGTTGGGCGGCCGGGCGGGCGTGCAGGCCGATCTCGTTGGTCAGTTCGATCTCCGCCTGCTCGGCCGGGCCGGTCGCCGACTCGGCGGCACCGGCGTCACCCGCTGCCGCGGCGGCCACCGCGGCCATC
>DATEPR010000150.1:0-2376 GCA_035273045.1 Pseudonocardiaceae bacterium
GTAGCGGGACGCGTCGAACCGCGAGATCGGCCCGATGCCGCTGACCCCGGCCAGCGTGCTGCGCCAGTAGTCCTCGACCCCCAGCCCGCTCGGGGCGGCGACGCCGATCCCGGTCACCACGGCGGCCATCACAGACCACGCCCCGGCCTGGTCAGCACCATCGCGCTCTGGAAGCCGCCGAACCCGCTGGCCACCGTCAGCACCGCGGACAGCGGCACGTCCCGCGCGGTCAGCGGCACGTAGTCCAGGTCCAGCTCCGGGTCCGGGTCGGTCAGGTTCGCGGTGGGCGGCACCACGTTGTGCTCGATCGCCAGGGCGCACGCCGACACCTCGATCGCGCCGATGGCGCCCAGCGAGTGGCCCGTCACGGCCTTGATCGAGCTGACCGGCACGTCGTAGGCGTGTGCGCCCAGCGCGCGCTTGAACGCGGCGGTCTCGTGCCGGTCGTTCTGCTTGGTCGCGGTGCCGTGCGCGTTGACGTAGCCGATCGACTCGGCGGGCAGGCGCGCCTGGTCCAGCGCGGCGGTGATGGCCGCGGCCATCTCGCGGCCGTCGGGCCGCAGCCCGGTCATGTGGTAGGCGTTGCTGCGCGCGGCGAAGCCGGCGATCTCGGCGTACACGTGGGCGTTGCGCTCCAGCGCGTGGCCCAGTTCCTCCAGCACCAGCACCGCGCTGCCCTCACCGAGCACGAAACCGTTGCGGGACTTGGAAAACGGCCGCAGCGCGTGCTCAGGGTCGTCGTTGCGGTTGGACGTCGCCCGGATCGCGTCGAAGCAGGCGACGGTGATCGGCGAGATCGGCGCCTCGGTGCCGCCGGTGACCATCACGTCCGCGGTGCCCTCGCGAATCAGCTCGCACGCGTAGCCCACCGCGTCCACACCGGACGTGCAGCCCGCCGACACCACCGTCGCCGGGCCCTCGGCGCCGGCCACCCAGGCCACTTCGGCGGCCAGCGAGCTGGGCACGAAGTAGTCGTACAGGTGCGGCACGCCGTAGGTGTGGTCGACCTCCCACAGCTTGCCGCTGTCGCTGACCACCGCGTACTCCGACTCCAGCCGGATGGTGCAGCCGACGGCACTGCCCAGCGCGACCCCGGTGCGGTCCACCGGCGTGGTGTCCGGGTCGAGGCCGCTGTCGGCGAGCGCGTCCCTGGCGCACACCACGGCGAACTGCGCGGCGCGGTCCAGCCGGCGCACCTCCTGCTGGCTCAGCCCGGCGTCGAACGGGTCGAAGTCGCACTCGGCGGCGATCCGCGAGCGGTACGGGGCCGGGTCGAACGTGCTGATCGTCCTGGTGGCCGTCCGGCCCTCCGTGATCCGCTCCCAGAACTGTTTGAGCCCCGGCTCACCCGGCGCGACAACGCCGATGCCGGTGATGGCGACACGTCGGTCCATTCATCCGCTCCCTGGTTCCCTCACACAGCGGTTCCCTGACACCGCACGACGTTCCGGTGTGCACCGTCGAGCATGGGCAGCCGGGGTCGACTTCGGATCGAGGCGCGCTAACCGGGCCACGCGGGCGTCCGTTCGATCTCCAGCACCCCGCAGGACCAGGTGAACCCGGCGCCCACGCCGAACAGCAGGCATCGCTGGCCGGGCCGCAGCGCGCCGGACGCGGCGAGGTGGTCGAGGCCGGCGATCTGGTCGCCCGCCCCGAGATGGCCCACGTCGCGGTGCCACGACCACGTCGTGCGGTCGAGCTCGATGCCCAGGTGGCGCACCAGGCCGACCTCCAGCCGCTTGCGGCCGAAGTGCGGCAACAGGAACCAGTCGACCTGGCCCAGTTCGGTGTCCGCCTCGGCCAGCGCGAGCTTCAGCACCTCCTGCTCGCCGGCGGCGACCCTGGCGATGCCGAACGACCTGCCGTGCCGCGCGACGAACGCCCGCTTCCACACGTCGAGGTCCATCGGCGCGCGCACGCTGAACGGCGCCGCGCCGAACGGGTCGTCGCCGCGATGCATGCCTTCCAGCTCGGGGTCGGACACCGACACGAGACTGCGCAGCCGCGCGAAACCGTTGCGCCGCGACAGGATCAGCGCGACACCGCCGTCCGCGTACAGCGTGCCGGGGTCGCTGCGCCACCTGTCGAAACCGGGCAGCCGGAACGTGTCCGCGGCCGTCACCAGCGCGGCGCACCGGCCCGGCGCCGCGGCGAGGTAGCCGGCGGCCAGTTCCAGCGCGGCCATGCCGCCGTTGGACATCTGCCGCACCTCGATGGCCGGGCAACGGTTCCCGACCGCGACCCGCTGCACGTACGACGGCGCCGCCCACAGGTCGTGGCCCTGGTAGTAGACGGTGGCGTGCAGCATCAGGTCGATCTCGCCGGCGTCCAGTCCGGGCGCGCGTCGCAATGCCGTCGTGGCGGCACGCGCGGCCA
>DATEPR010000151.1:0-5611 GCA_035273045.1 Pseudonocardiaceae bacterium
TGACCACCAGCAGCGGCGCGGACGTGTGCGCGTCGTGTGCGATCGCGTCCAGGGTGCACACGCCGTGCACCGGCCGGCCCAGCCCGTGGTCCAGCGCGGCGGCGGTGACCATGCCGACCCGCAGTCCGGTGAACGGGCCGGGGCCGGTGCCGCAGACGATCGCGTCGACGTCACCGGTGCCCAGGCCGGCGTCGGCGAGCGCGGCCCGGATATGCGGGGTGAGCAGTTCGCCGTGCGCGCGGGGATCGACGGTGACGCGGGCGGCGAGTTGCTCGACGGCCGCGCCGTCCAGCCGGACGACACCCGCGGTCACCGCCGGGGTCGCGGTGTCGATGGCGAGCACGATCACGGTCCCAGGGTACGAGAACTGGACTTGACGCCGATGTCAAGGCCTACTGTCGGCCGGGCACGAGGGAGGACGGATGCGCATCGGGGAACTGGCCGAGCGGGCCGGCACGAGCAGCAGGTCCCTGCGCTACTACGAGCAGCGCGGCCTGTTGCCGACGCGGCGCGCGGCGAACGGTCACCGCGACTACGACGAGTCGGACTTGCGGCTGGTGCACCAGATCCGCGAACTGCTCGCGATCGGGTTCGGGTTGGAGGAGACCCGGCCGTTCGTCGAGTGCCTGCGGTCCGGGCACCAGTCCGGCGGCGAGTGCCCGGCCGCGGTCGCGGTGTACCGGCGCAAGCTCGCCGAGATCGAGTCGTGCATCGACCGGCTCACCGAGGTCCGCGACCACCTCCGGCAACAGTTGGCCGCGGTGGCCGGCCCCGACGCACCGATGACCGGGAAGGAGTCGCCATGTCGGTCCCGACACGGCAGGCAGTGACCGAGGTAACCGATGCGACCTTCGCCACGGAGGTGCTGGCCAGCGACAAGCCGGTGCTGGTCGAGTACTGGGCCACGTGGTGCGGGCCGTGCCGGATGGTGGCGCCCGTGCTCGCCGAACTGGCGGCCGAGCACGCGGACCGGTGGCGGGTGGTCAAGCTGGACACCGACGCCAATCCGGTGACGGCCAGGGACCAGCAGGTCATGGGCGTGCCCACGATGGTGCTCTACAAGGACGGCCAGGCCGTCGCGTCGCTGGTCGGGGCGCGGGCCAAGCGGGCGCTGTGGCAGGCGTTCGAGCCGCACCTGTGACCGGCGCGTCCCAGTCGGTGGAACGCGAGCAACCGAAGCCGGACCGGTCACGTCCTTACCCATGAGCGGACCTGACCAGTCCGGCTCGACACCGGGTCCTGGATCTCGGTGTGCCTTCGATGGTCGGGGGGTCGCCAACGGCGGCCCCCCGGCGCATGTGCTGGGACGTGTCCGGTCGCGTGCCGGTTCCCTTCTTCTCGCCGGCCGTGCCGGGTTCGCCGGCCGACCGGCCCGCGCCGGCGCAAGTACTGTCGCGGACATGCTGTTTCCCCGGTTGGCGGCCGATGACGTGCGCTCCGATCACGGTGTCGCGCTGCACTTCGGCGCCCGACGCCTGACGTATGCCGAACTCGCCGACGTCGTCGCCGGCCTGGTGCCGGCGCTGGCCGGCGCGCACCGGGTCGCGGTGTGGGCGACGCCGACGATGGAGACGGTGGCGGGCACGATCGCCGCCCTGTACGCCGGAGCGGCGGTCGTGCCGCTGAACCCCAAGATCGGCGAGCGTGAGTTGTCTCACATTCTGGCGGACAGCTCGCCGGACGTGGTGCTGGCCGCACCCGGGAACCGGCTGCCGGACGCGCTGCGCGTGCCCCGGACCGACGTGTCGCTGGCGCCGACCGGTGCCCGGCTGACCGCGGAACGGCCGGTCGACGATCGCCCCGCGTTCGTCGTCTACACGTCCGGCACGACCGGACCGCCCAAGGGCGTGGTGCACGCGACACGGTCCATCGTCAGCAACCTGGACGCGCTCGCGGCGGCGTGGGAGTGGACCGGGCACGACACGGTGGTGCACGCGCTGCCGATGTTCCACGTGCACGGGCTGATCGTGGCCACGCTGGGGCCGGTGCGGCGGGGCGGGACGGCGCGCCACCTCGGCCGGTTCGACGTGGCAGCGGTGGCCGCCGAGTTGGCGGACGGCGCGATGCTGTTCGGCGTGCCGACGATGTACCACCGGCTGGCCCTCGCGGTCGACGAGTCGCGGGAACTGGCCGACGCCGTGGGCAAGGCGCGGCTGCTGGTGTCCGGTTCGGCCGCGCTGCCGGTGGGGGTGCACCGGCGGATCGAGCGGGCCACCGGCCAGCGGGTGGTGGAGCGGTACGGGCTGACCGAGACGCTGATGAACACGGCGGTGCGCGCGGACGGGCCGCGGGAGGCGGGCACGGTGGGGCCGGCGGTGGCCGGTGTGGACGTGCGGTTGGTGGACGAGACCGGGGCCGTGCTGACCGGGTGCGGCGAGGACGTGGTGGGCGAGGTCGAGGTGCGCGGCCCGAACCTGTTCCTGGGTTACCTGAACCGTCCGGACGCGACGGCCGCGGCGTTCCGGGACGGGTGGTTCCGCACGGGTGACATCGGTTCGCGGACCGTGGACGGGCGGTTCCGGATAGTGGGGCGACGGGCGACGGACCTGATCAAGAGCGGTGGCTACAAGATCGGGGCGGGCGAGATCGAGAACGTGCTCGCCGAGCATCCCGGGGTCGTCGAGGTGGCCGTGACGGGCGAGCCGGACGAGGACCTCGGCGAGCGGATCGTCGCGTGGGTGGTGGCCGGCGACCCGGCGCCGCCGGCGGAGTCGCTGATCGACCTGGTGGCCCGGCAGTTGGCCCCGCACAAGCGGCCCAGGGTGGTCAGGTTCGTGAACTCGTTGCCCCGCAACGAGATGGGCAAGGTCCTGAAGCGGAACCTGGCGACGGCCGGCCGCTGACCGGCCGGGCGGTGAGGCCAGCCACGGCCGCACGGGCGGCGTCGTCCGGGTACGGCACCCCGGTGTAGGACCGCCAGCCGGCGCCGGGTGCCATGCCGGGCCACGGCGTGAGCGTGCCACCCCAGTCGAAGGTCACTGCCCGCACTGACCGCCGGCGGTCGCCCCTTCGACGGTCAATTTCCGGTGCACCCACGTCCCGTGCGGCTCCACGACCACTTCGCGCACGTCGTCGTCCCTGCGGTTCAGCCGGACCAGGAGGTGGTCGGCCGACAGCGCCTCGGCCACGCCTTCGCCCCACTCGACGACGACGGCGGCGTCCATCAGGTCCGTGTCCAGGTCGAGGCCGTCCAACTGGCCGAGGTCGTCGCCGAGCCGGTAGGCGTCGACGTGCACCAGCGGCACACCGCCTGGACTGCCCGGCCGGTGCACCCGCGCGATCACGAACGTGGGCGAGCTGACCTGCCCGACCACGCCCATGCCGGCCGCGATTCCCTTGACCAGCACGGTTTTCCCGGCACCCAGGGGACCGGCCAGCAGCACCAGGTCACCGGCCCGCAGCAGGCGGCCCAACCGTTCGCCGAACGCCACCGTGTCGTCGACCGACGGGAGAACGATCACGAGTGCCTCCATCGCCTGCGTGGTGCCCGAGCCGAGCCGGCGCAGTCGCGCAGCAGCGTCACCACCGCGCCGGTGACCAACTCGGGCTGTTCCAACATCACCATGTGCCCGGCGCCGGCCGCGCGGACCAGAGTCGCCGTGGGCAGTTCCGTCGCGATCCGCTCGGCGTGCGAGAACGGCGTCAGCCGGTCCTGGTCGCCGGACAGCACCAGCACCTCGCAGTGCCGCAACCCGGCCAGCGCGGCGTACCGGTCGTGCGTGCCCAGCGACGGCAGGAAGTTCGTCAGGACCGGCACCGACGTCACGTCCAGCATCCGCACCATGAAGTCGACCAGTCCCCGGGGCACCGACCGGTCGCCGAACGCCAACCGCCGCACGCCCTGCCGGGTCAGGCCGCCGCCGGCGGACCGGATCCACTCCACCAGTTCCGGTTGCCAGGCGGCGAACCCGCCGACGGTCCTGGTCAGCGGGTTGTACCGGGACAGCACCGGCAGCGGCAGCCCGTGCCGGCCCACCTCACCGGCCGACGTGCTGATCAGCGCGACGCCCCGCACCCGGTCGGCGAACAGTTCCGGGCGCTGCTCGGCCAGCGCCATGATCGTCATGCCCCCCATGGAGTGGCCGACCAGCACGAGCGGCCCGTCCGGCGCGACGGACCGGATGACGACGTCCAGATCCCGGCCCAACTGGTCGATCGTGCACGACTTCGCGGCGGGAATGCCGGACCGGCCGTGGCCGCGCTGGTCGTACAGCACCACCCGCACCCTCGGGTCCTCGTTGTGTGGCAGGTCGCGGCGCTGGTAGTACCAGGATCGCCGGTCCAGCGCGAAACCGTGCACCAGCACGACGGTCAGTTCGGCCCGGCCGTCGACCGGCTCGACCAGGTCCACGGACAGCGGCACACCGTCGTCCGCCGCCACCGTGCCCTGCCTGGCCGGGGCGAGTTCGCTCATCGGCACGCCGTCCGGACCCGGCTCGTCGGGCACCGGCGCCGCCGGCAGGCCCTCGCGGGCCTTGGCCCGCCGCGACTGCACCACACCGGCGACGGTGAGTCCGGCCGCGACCGTGCCCGCGATGCCACCGGCCACGGCGATCGCGCCCATCGGCAGCCTCATCGGCCACCCCCGACGTACCGGCGGGCCACCCTCGGCCGGTACATGCCGGTGACGATCTCGTAGTCGATGGTGCCCAGCTTGTCGGCCCACTCCCGGGCAGTCGGCTCACCGAGGGTGCCGGCGCCGAACAGCACCACCTCGGCGCCCGCCGGCACGTCGTCGTCACCGCAGTCGACGACGACCTGGTCCATGCTGACCCGGCCGACCACCGGCCGCCTGGTCCCGGCCAGCCACACGTCCAGCCGGCCGGACAGCGAGCGCGGCACCCCGTCGGCGTAGCCGACCGGCACCAGCGCCACGGTGGTCGGCCGGTCCGCCGTCCAGGTCCAGCCGTAGCCGACGGACTCGCCGGCAGCGATCCGCTTGCTGGCCACCACGCACGAGCGGAACGTCATGGCGGGGCGCAGGTCCACCGGCACGTCGACCGGATTCAGGCCGTAGCAGGCGATGCCCGGCCGGACCAGGTCGAACCGCAGGTCGGGTCGGGTGAGCGTGGCCGCGGAGTTGGCGATGTGCCGCAGCGGCGCCAGTCCCGCGTCGACGGCCTGCTCATGGGCGGTGCGGAAGCGGCGGGCCTGCTCGTCCACCGACGGGTGGCCCGGTTCGTCCGCGCAGGCCAGGTGGGACCACACCGCGACGGTCCGCACCGTTCCGGCCCGCTGCGCGGCGGCGGCCTCGGCGACCAGTTGGGGCCAGTTCTCGGCCGTACAGCCGTTGCGGGACATGCCCGTGTCGATCTTCAGGTGCGCCATGGCCGGTTTGCCCGCCCGGCCGGCGGCGTCCGCCAGCGCCGCCAGTTCGTCCACCGAGGACACTCCGAAGTGGACATCAGCGCTGATGCCCGGCGTGCGGTCGACGGCAGGCACGTCCAGCCACGCCAGGATCGGCGCCGTAATGCCGGCCGCGCGCAGGGTCATGGCCTCGGCCAGGGAGCAGGCGCCCAACCAGGTCGCGCCCGCCTCGACCGCGGCCTTCGCCACCGCGACGGCGCCGTGGCCGTAACCGTCCGCCTTGACCGTGGCCATCGTCCCGGCA
>DATEPR010000152.1:0-11795 GCA_035273045.1 Pseudonocardiaceae bacterium
GGGACAGCGCCTCCGTCACGTCGGCGGGCAGTTCGGCCAGCCGCACCGCCTCGCCGCCCGGCTCGGCCGGCAGCAGCGTGCCATTGGTCTTGCGGACCGAGGGGGTGGCCCACTGGCCGAGGTGGAACAGCCGCAACTTCCCCCGCCGCGCCGACTTGCGCAGCCGCAGGAAGACGATCGGCGACTCCTCCTCCGGTTCGAACGCCACGGTCAGCACCGCCGGCGCGGCCTCGACGTCGGCGTAGGTGACGCCACCCCGCTCCGGGGTGGCGCCCAGCACGACGTCGGTGAGGAAGTCCAACTCCTCGGCGGAGTGGTCCCGGGCGCGGAAGTCGATGTCATTGGTGCGCAACGCCATCCGGGCGAACTTCGAGTAGGCGTAGGCGTCCTCGACGGTCAGCCGGCCGCCGGTGAGCACGCCGACGCCGTGCGCGTCGCGGGCCGCGGCCAGGCCGGTCGCCGCCACCCGCAGCGCCTCGGTCCAGGTCGAGTCACGCAGCTCGCCGGTGGCCTCGTCGCGCACCATCGGGCGGGTCAGCCGGCTGCCGGTGGTGGCGTACTGGAAGGCGAACCGGCCCTTGTCGCAGTCCCACTCCTCGTTCACCCGCGGGTCGTTGCCGGCCAGCCGGCGGGTGACCCGGCCGCGCCGCCAGTCGTTGCGCTGGGCGCAGCCGGTCGCGCAGTGCTCGCACACGCTCGGCGTGGACACCAGGTCGAACGGGCGGGACCGGAACCGGTACGCGGCCGAGGTGAGCGCCCCGACCGGGCAGATCTGGATGACGTTGCCGGAGAAGTAGCTGCCGCCGGGCAGCTCCTCGCCGTGCGGCCGGTCGCCGACGTCGGCGGTCTCCGCGGTGCCGATCTGTTGCACGGCACCGCGTTCCAGCAGGTCGATGAACTGGTCGCCGGCGATCTCCCCGGCGAACCGGGTGCACCGCTGGCACAGCACGCAGCGCTCGCGGTCCAGCAGCACCTGCGGGGTGACGTGGATCGGCTTGGCGAACGTCCGCTTGGCGTCCACGAACCGGGAGTCGGCCCTGCCGTGCGACAGCGCCTGGTTCTGCAGCGGGCACTCGCCGCCCTTGTCGCAGATCGGGCAGTCCAGCGGGTGGTTGATGAGCAGCAGCTCCATCACGCCCTGCTGGGCCTTGTCCGCCACCGCCGAGGTGCGCTGGGTGCGCACCACCATGCCGTCGCCGACGGTGACCGCGCACGCCGGCTGCGGCTTGGGCATCGGCCGGCCGCCCATCTCCACCTCGACCAGGCACTGCCGGCAGGCGGCGGCCGGGTCGAGCAGCGGATGGTCGCAGAACCGGGGGATCTCCACCCCGATCCGCTCCGCCGCCCGGATGATGAGCTCGCCCTTGGGCGCGTCGATCTCGACGCCGTCCACGGTGAGCCGGACGTGCCCCTCCGGCACCGGGCGTTCGGTCTTCTGCTCGGGTGCGATCGTCATGGTGTCAGTGCGCTCCAGCCAGCTCGCGCGTGGTGGACCGGTTCGCGTCGCACAGGGCGAGGAACTCGTCCCGGAAGTACTTGATGCCGCTCTGGATCGGCGACACCGCACCGTCGCCGAGCGCGCAGAACGACCGCCCGAAGATGTTGTCGCAGATGTCCAGCATCGTGTCGATGTCCTCGGCCGTGCCCTGGCCGGCCAGCATCCGCTCCAGGATCTTGGCCAGCCAGTAGGTGCCCTCCCGGCACGGCGTGCACTTGCCGCACGACTCGTGCTCGTAGAACTGGGTCCACTTCATCACGGCCCACGGCACGGACACCGTCTCGTTGAAGATCATCAGCGCCGTGGTGCCGAGGATGGTGCCCGCCTCCACCGCGCCCTCGAAGTCCAGCGGGACGTCCAGGTGCTCCGCGGTGAGCAGCGGGGTGGACGAGCCGCCGGGGGTCCAGAACTTCAGCGGGATGCCGTCCTTCATGCCGCCGGCCAGCTCCAGCAGCTCGCGCAGCGTGGTGCCCATCGGCGCCTCGTACTGGCCGGGCCGCTCCACGTGGCCGGACAGCGAGAAGATCTTCGGGCCGGGCGACTTCTCCCTGCCCATCGTGCGGAACCAGGCCGAACCGCCGTTGACGATGAACGGCACGCTGGCGATGGTCTCCACGTTGTTCACCGTGGTCGGCGCCGCGTACAGGCCGGCGGCGGCCGGGAACGGCGGCTTGAGCCGCGGCTGGCCACGACGGCCTTCCAGCGAGTCGAGCAGCGCCGTCTCTTCGCCGCAGATGTACGCGCCCGCCCCGGCGTGCACCGTGATGTCCAGGTCGAAGCCGGAACCCAGGATGTCCCTGCCCAGGTAGCCGGCCTGGTACGCCTCGCGGACCGCGGAGTTGAGCCTGCGCACGCAGTGCAGCGCCTCGCCGCGCACGTAGATGAAGCAGTGGTGGGACCGCATCGCGTAGGAGGCGATCACGCAGCCCTCGATCAGCGAGTGCGGGTCCGCCATCATCAGCGGGATGTCCTTGCAGGTCCCCGGTTCGCCCTCGTCGGCGTTGATCACCAGGTAGTGCGGCTTGTCCTCGTTGGGCGGCATGAAGCTCCACTTCACGCCGGTCGGGAAGCCGGCACCGCCACGGCCGCGCAGGCCGGAGTCCTTGAGCAGGGTGACCAGTTGCTCCGGCGTGCCGGCCAGCGCCTTGCGCAGCGCGGTGTAGCCCTCCAGGCGCTCGTAGACGTCCAGCCGCCACGACTTCGGTGACAGCCATCGCTTGGTGAGCACCGGGGTGAGCGGATCGACGCTCGTCGGTTCGGTCATCGCGCGCCTCTCACTTCGCTTCTTCCACGGCGGGCAGCGGGACGTCGTCCGGCATGACCGGCGCGGTCCAGCCACGGTCGTTGGCGATCGCGGCGCCGCGCAGCGTCTCGGCCGCCGCGGACGGTCCGTCCACCCTGGTGTCCAGGTCGTCGAAGAAACCGGCCAGTTCCCGCTCCACGGAACGGAAGTCGGTCAGCGGGGCGCCCCGGTCCGGCGCCGGGCGCTCCCCCTGGCGCAGCCGGTCCACCAGCGCCGTGGCCGAGTCGACGGTCTGGTTGTCGAAGAACTCGTAGTTCACCTGGACCACCGGCGCGAGATCGCAGGCCGCCAGGCACTCCGCGTGCTCCAACGTGATGGAACCCGGCGTGCCGGGCTCCCCGAACGTCTCGTCGTGCTCGACGCTGTGCCCGCTGGTGTCGGCGGGGCTGTCCGCCCCCAGGTACTCGCGCAGCTTCGCGTAGATCGCGTCGCCGCCGAGCATCGCGCACATCGTGTTGGTGCAGACGCTCACCAGGTGCTCACCGCACGGCCGGCGTTTGTACATCGTGTAGAACGTGACCACCGCGTCGACCTCGGCGGTGGTCAGGTCGAGCTGCTCGGCGCAGAACTCGATGCCGGCCTGGCTGACGTGGCCCTCCTTGGACTGCACCAGGTGCAGCATCGGCAACAGCGCGGAACGGGCCACCGGGTAGCGCCCGATGATCTCCCGCGCCTCGGCCACCGTCTCCGGCCCGTAGAGCTCCTCCGTCACCGATCCACCCCACCCATCACCGGGTCGATGGACGCCACGGCGGCGATCACGTCGGCCACCATGCCGCCCTCACACATCGCTGGCATCGACTGAAGATTGATGAAGCTGGGTTCGCGGACGTGCACCCGCACCGGGCGGGTGCCGCCGTCGGAGACCATGTGGTAGCCCAGTTCCCCGCGGGGCGACTCGACCGGCACGTACACCTGGCCGGGTGGCACGGCGAAGCCCTCGGTCACGAGCTTGAAGTGGTGGATCAGGGACTCCATGGACTGGTCCATGATCTTGCGGACGTGGTCCAGCGAGTTGCCCATGCCGTCCGCGCCGATGGTCAGCTTCGCCGGCCAGGCGATCTTGGCGTCCTCCACCATGACCGGCCCCGGCTCCAGCTTCTGCATGGCCTGCTTGACGATCCGCAGCGACTGGTGGATCTCCTCCAGCCGCAGCACGTAGCGGGCGAAGCAGTCGGCGTCGGTCGACGTCGGCACGTCGAACGTGTACTCCTCGTACCCCAGGTACGGATCGATCTTGCGCAGGTCCCAGGCGATGCCGGCGCCCCGCAGGATCGGGCCGGTCACGCCGAGGGCGATGCAGGCGTCCAGCGGCAGCACGCCGATGCCGGACATCCGGTTGCGCCAGATCGGCTGGCCGGTCAGCAGCCGGTCGTAGCCGGGCAGCCGGGAGTCCATGACCTTGACGAACTCGGCGACCTTCGTCTGCACGTCGTCTGGCAGGTCCTGGGCCACACCGCCGGGCCGGATGAACGCGTGGTTCATCCGCAGGCCGGTCAGGTACTCCAGCAGGTGCAGGACTTCCTCGCGCTCCCGGAAGCCGTTGGTCATGCCGGTCAGCGCGCCCAGCTCCATGCCGCCGGTGGCGATCGCCACCAGGTGCGAGCTGATCCGGTTGAGCTCCATCAGCAGCACCCGGATCACCTGCGCCCGCCGGGGCACCTCGATGCCGAGCAGCTTCTCCACGCCCATGCAGTACGCGGTCTCGTTGAACAGCGGCGCCAGGTAGTCCATGCGCGTCACGAACGTGACGCCCTGGGTCCAGTTGCGGTACTCGCAGTTCTTCTCGATCCCGGTGTGCAGGTAGCCGATCACCGACCGGGCCTGGGTGACGGTCTCGCCCTCCAACTCCAGCACCAGCCGCAGCACGCCGTGCGTCGACGGGTGCTGCGGGCCGAGGTTGATGACGATCCGCTCGTCCCGGCCGATGTCGTCGACGAGTTCGTCCCAGTCGCCGCCGGTGACGGTGTAGACGCGGCCCTCGGTGGTCTCGCTCTCCTCGGCGTACTCGGTGTCGAAATCGGTCTGGTCGCTCACGAGTAGGCCCTCCGCTGGTCCGGGGGCGGGATCTCGGCGCCCTTGTACTCCACCGGAATCCCGCCGAGCGGGTAGTCCTTGCGCTGGGGGTGGCCGTCCCAGTCGTCCGGCATGAGGATGCGGGTCAGCGCCGGGTGCCCGTCGTAGACGATGCCGAACATGTCCCAGGTCTCCCGCTCGTGCCAGTCGGCCGTCGGGTAGACGCCGACGACGGACGGGATGTGCGGGTCGGCGACGCTCACCGCGACCTCCAGCCGGACGCGCCGCCGGTAGGTCATCGACGTGAGGTGGTAGGTCGAGTGCAACCGGCGCTCCACCTCGTCGCCGTAGTCCACACCGGACACCGAGCTGCACAGCTCGAACCGCAACATGCCGTCGTCGCGCATCGCCTGGCAGATGCCGACCAGATGCTCCCGGGCCACGTACAGCGTGATCTCGCCGCGGTCCACGGTGACCTGCTCGATGGCCGACACCGGGATGTCCCGCTCGCGCATGGCCTCCAGCAGCGCGTCGACGAACTCGTCGAACCAGCCGCCGTAGGGCCGTTCCGCGGGCGGCGGCAGGTAGGCGGGCAGCCGCAGGCCACCGAAGCCGCTGGTGTCACCGGCGTCGTGGACGCCGAACATGCCGCGCCGCTCGCGGCCGGCGACCACCGGTTCGTGGTGCTGGTGCGCCGCCGGCTGGAGTTCGCCGCCCTGGCCGGGCGTCCGCTCCGGCTGGTCGTGCTCGGCGCTGGAGTGCTCCGTGCCGGGCCGGGGGAAGCTGTCGTTGTCGGTCACCGGGCTCACTTCTTCTTCGCGTACTTGACCGAGCTGGGGATCATCGGCGTGCGCTCGCCGCTCTCCAGCTTCAGCGCCGTCCTGGTCGGGCCGAGCGGCTCGTCGGTGATCTTGGCGTGGATCTTGAGGATCGCGTCGATCAGCATCTCCGGGCGCGGCGGGCAGCCGGGCAGGTACATGTCCACCGGCACGATGTGGTCGACGCCCTGGACGACCGCGTAGTTGTTGAACATCCCGCCGGACGATGCGCACACGCCCATCGCCAGCACCCAGCGCGGTTCCGGCATCTGGTCGTAGATCTGGCGCAGCACGGGAGCCATCTTCTGGCTCACCCGCCCGGCGACGATCATCAGGTCGGCCTGCCGGGGCGACGCGCGGAACACCTCCATGCCGAACCGGGCCAGGTCGTAGCGCGGCCCGCCGGTGGTCATCATCTCGATGGCGCAGCACGCCAGGCCGAACGTCGCCGGCCACAGCGACGACTTGCGCGTCCAGTTGACCAGTTTCTCCACGCTGGCCAACAGGATGCCGTTGGGGAGTTTCTCCTCAAGACCCATCGCCTTCGCCCCCTCAGTTCCAGTCCAGCCCGCCGCGCCGCCACACGTACGCGTACGCGAAGCCGAGCGTCAGGATGAACAGGACGATCTCCACCAGCCCGAAGATGCCCAGCGCGTCGGACGTCACCGCGAACGGGTAGAGGAACACCATTTCGATGTCGAACAGGATGAACAGCATCGCGGTCAGGTAGTACGCGACCGGCATCCGGCCGCTGCCGACGACCGGCCGCGGCGACGGTTCGATGCCGCACTCGTAGGCGTCCAGCTTCGCCTTGTTGTAGCGGCGTGGCCCGACGAGCGGCGCGATGGTCACCGAGAAGACCGCGAAAGCCGCCGCCAACGCGAACAGCAGAACCAGAGGGAGGTAAGCCTGGAGCACCCCTGCGCCGTCCTTTCCTCACCAGCGGCGATCGTGCTATCACCGCGCCCGCACCATACGGGGTATGCGTCACACTCCCGGTGGTTAGGCATGCCTAACCACCGCATCCTTGTGAAAATGTTCACAAGGATCGACACACCGTTGTGAACTTCTTCACAAGCCGCAGCCACAGTCTAGGACGTGCCTTCCATGAACGCGCCAGATTGTTCTTGATCGTTGTGACAGATCCCACTAACCCGGTGGTCAACCGGGCTTGATCGGTTGCGCGGAACGGTCAGGCGCTCGGACTCAGTCGAGTTGCCGCGGTGATGATCCGGTCGGCGATGTCGCCGTCCCGCACGTCGTACAGGCCGGCCATCAGCTTCAGGGCCAGCCGCATCAGCCTCGCCCGCGGCATCCCGTGCTGGGTCAGCGCACGCATCACCCGCGGATCGCCGATCAGCCGGCTGAACACGGTGCCCAGCCGGTAGTAGCCGCCCAGCGCCTGGCGGATCGCCGCCGGATACCCGGAAAGCGCCCGCTCCCGGGACGCCGCCGTGGTCCGGGCCATCGCCTGCACCACGTGCTCGGCGGCGATCTTCGCGGTCTCCATGGCGAATCCGATGCCCTCGCCGTTGAACGGGTTCACCATGCCGCCCGCGTCCCCGACCAGGAGCAGGCCGTCGCGGTAGTGCGGGGTGCGGGAGAAACCCATCGGCAGCGCGGCGCCGCCGATCCGGCCGGTCGCGTTCTCCTCGACCAGGCCCCACTCCTCGGGCAGCCCGGCCAGCCACGCCTTCATCAGCGCCCGGTAGTCGGTGGTGCCGAACGCGCCGGACGTGGACAGGATGCCCAGCCCCACGTTCACCGTGCCGTCGCCCATGCCGAAGATCCAGCCGTAGCCGGGCAGCAGGCGCGGGTCGCCCGGCCGCGACCGGTCCCACAGCTCCAGGTGCGACTCCAGGTAGTCGTCCTTGGTCCTCGGGCTGGCGTAGTAGCGGCGCACCGCGACGCCGATCGGCCGGCTGTCCCGCTTCTCGATGCCGACCGACACGGCCAGCCGGGCGGACACGCCGTCGCAGGCCAGCACCAGCGGCGCCCGGTAGGTCACCGGCACCTTGTCCGGACCCGCCTTCGCCCGCACGCCGACCACCCGGCCGGTGCGGTCGTCGGTGACGGCGCCGGTGACGTTGGTCTGCTCCAGCAGCCGGGCACCGGCCCGCTGCGCGGTGCGGGCCAGTAGCTCGTCCAGGTCGGTCCTCGGGCGGACCACGCCGTACGGCGGGAAGCCGGCCAGATCCGGCCAGGGCAACTCCATGTTGTGGTGCGCGGTGATGACCCGCAGGCCGCGGTTGTGCAGCCAGCCGGCCTCCTCGCGGGTGTCGATGCCCAGGTCGATGAGCTGCTTCACGCCGCGCGGGGTCAGGCCGTCACCGCAGACCTTCTCCCTCGGGAACGTGGTCTTCTCCAGCAGCAGCACGTCCAGTCCGCTGCGCGCCAGATAGTTCGCGGCCGTCGACCCAGCCGGGCCGGCGCCGACCACGATGACCTCGGCGTCCTCGTCCGCGCCGCGGCGGCTGGGCGTGCTCATGTGACTCCTTGATCGCGACGGGGTTCGGTCGAGTCTATTCGACTGGATTCACCGCCCGGTGCAGCGCGACCACGCCCCCGGTGAGGTTCGTCCACTCGACGTCCGCCCAGCCAGCCTGCGCCACCAGCACGGCCAGCGCACGCTGGTCCGGCCACGCACGGATCGACTCGGCGAGGTACCGGTACGCCTCCGGGTTGGACGCCACCCGGGTGGCGATCGCCGGCAGCGCCCGCATCAGGTAGTTCAGGTACACGAAGCGGAACGGCGCGAACGCCGGGCTGGAGAACTCGCACACCACCAGCCGGCCGCCGGGCCGGGTGACCCGGCGCAACTCGGCCAGCGCGGCCACCGTGTCCTGCATGTTGCGCAGGCCGAAGGACACCGTCACGGCGTCGAACACGGCACCGGCGAACGGCAGCCGCAGCGCGTCCGCCGCCACCTTCGGCACCCGCCTGGCCCGGCCGCGGCGCAACATGCCCAGCGAGAAGTCGGCGGCGACGCACCAGGCACCGGACTCGGCCAGGCCGACGGTGGACACGGCGGTGCCGGCGGCCACGTCCAGCACCCGCTGGCCGGGTCGCGGGTCCAGGCTGCGGCGGGTCACCGTCCGCCAGTGCCGGTCCAACCCGAGGCTGGTCACCGAGTTGGTGCGGTCGTAGTGCTCGGCGACGCCGTCGAACATCGCGGCGACCTCGTGCGGATCCTTGTCCAGGTGCGCGCGGGACACGGCGCGAGCGTACGTGGCCGGACCGGGCCAGCCGTGCCGGCGCTACGTCATCTCGCCGTCGTGCCGCGGACACTCGACGCCCGCACGCGTCGCGTCCGGGCTCATCTCGCACGCGCTGGAAGTGGCCGGCCGGCAGCCCGGCCCCGGCGCACCAGCCACCACAGCAGCGGCCCGACGACGGCCCAACTGATCGCGATCGTCAGCCCCACCGGCAGCAGGGCCAGCCGGAAGTCCCGCCCGGCGACACGGACCAGCTCGGCGTTGGCCGTGTCGTACTCGACGCGCACCCGGTCGCCGGTGGCCAGGCCGCCCGGGTAGAGCACGCCTGTGCTGGGAATCACCACCGTGCCGTCCGGGGTGACGAACCGCACAGCGGTGCGGCCCACCGACACGGACAGCACGTCCGCGACCGCCCGCCCCTCGTGCGCGTCGATCTGCGAGTCGTCCAGCCACGACCCGACCAGCACCAGCAGGCTCAGGACCGTGACGAGGCAGCCCAGGCCGAGCAGCGTGGCGGTGGCGATCCGCCGGCCACGTCGCTTCGTCCGTGCCGGTTCCCGCGCCTCGTCGGCGCCGTCGGCCGGACGCGGCGCCGTGTCGTCGAGGTCGTGCACCACGTCGGCAACCATGGCAGCCGAGTCTAGGATTCGCCGCTCACCCGTTCGGATCGCGCCCGTGACGTAACCCACTTCGCTCCGCCGCGCAACCATGGGTGCGGCCAACCTCTCAGCGCAGCCTCGGCCGGGCATTCGTACGCTCGGATGCGTGACGATCGTTTCCTCGCAGCACCCGCGCCGGCGGCGGACCACCGTCTGGGCCGGCGCCGGCGACGCGCTGCGTGCCCACAGCAGGGTCGTCGACACCACGGCCGACCTGCTGGCGCTGCTGCCCGGACCGGAGGACACGCTCACCTGGGTCCGGCAGGGCGAGGGCATCGTGGGCTGGGGCGAGGCGGCCCGGTTCGAGCCGTCCGGTCCGGACCGGTTCCGGCTGGCCGCCGACTGGTGGCGGTCGTTCGCCGACGGCGTGGACGTGGTGGACGAGGTCGGCCTGCCGGGCAGCGGCCTGGTGGCGTTCGTGAGCATGGCGTTCGCCGACGACCCGGGCGACTCCGTGCTGGTGGTGCCGGAGATCGTGGTCGGCCGCCGGAACGGTGTGACATGGATCACCGAGATCGGCGGCGACGGCCCGTCCCGGCCGACCGTGCACCCGGTGCGGCCGATCCGCACCCCCAGCGCGATCAACTACTCCGGCGGGCAGTCGTCCGCCGCCGGCTACCGCGCCGCCGTGGCCAAGGCCGTGCACCGGCTGCGGTCCACCGACCTGGCCAAAGTCGTGCTGTCCCACGACATCGTGGCGACCGTCCCGGACGGCGACGGCCCGATCGACGCCCGTTACGTGCTGACCGGACTGGCCGACCGCTACCCCAACTGCTACGTGTTCTCCGTCGACGGCCTGCTCGGCGCCACCCCGGAACTGTTGCTGCGCCGGCACGGCGACACCGTGTCCGCGCGGGTGCTGGCCGGCACCATGTGGCCCACCGACGGCGTCGACGCGGACGCGCTGGCCAACCGGCTGCTGGGCTCGGCGAAGAACCAGGAGGAGCACCGGTACGCGGTGGACTCGCTGCTGGCCACGCTGCGGCCGTACTGCGCCGAGCTGGCCGCGCCGCACGACCCGGAGATCCTGGTGCTGCCCAACGTGGTGCACCTGGCCACCGACATCAGGGGCACCCTCACCGACGACGTCTCCCTGCTCACCCTGACCGGCGCCGCGCACCCCACGGCGGCCATCGGCGGCACGCCGAAGGACGCGGCCGTCGCGCTGATCGCCGAACTGGAGGGCATGGACCGCGGCCGCTACACCGGCCCGGTCGGCTGGGTGGACAGCACCGGCGACGGCGAGTTCGGCATCGCACTGCGCTGCGGCCAACTCGACGGCAACTCGGTGCGCCTGTTCGCCGGCGGCGGCATCGTCGCCGACTCCGACCCGGACAACGAGGTCGCCGAGGCGGCCGCCAAGTTCGTGCCGATGCGCGAGGCCCTGGAACCGTTGCGGGAGGGCTAGTCGGGCAGCCGGTACACCGAGACGTGCGACGTGGACTCGGCGGTGAACTCGGCGCCGGACCAGTCCGCGTGCCGGCTCTCCAGGGTGAAACCGGCGATCCGGGCCATCAGGTCCATCTCGGCCGGCCAGATGTACCGGTGCGGGCTGCGGGTCACGTACGCCTGGTGGCCGCCCGCCGGGTCGAACTCGAAATGCAGTGACTCCAGGCGCTGGTGCAGCGGGTCGTAGGTGTCCAGGCCGACGTAGCCGGGCCGGGTGGCGAACACCAGGCCGGGCCGGCCGGGCGGCAGCACCCGCAGGGCCGGCACCTCCAGTTCGACGACGAACCGGCCGCCGGGTTCCAGGTGGCGGGCCGCGTTGCGGAAGCACTCCACCTGTTCGTCCTGGGTGAGCAGGTTGCCGATGGTGTTGAAGACCAGGTAGACGAGGGTGTAGCGGCCCGGTGCGGTGGCGGTGGCCATGTCGCCCCGCACGACCGGAAGCTGGGTCTCGTCGGCCTTCTCGCGCAGGCGGTCCACCATCGCCTCGGACAGTTCGATGCCGGTGACGGAGACGCCGCGCTCGGTCAGCGGGATGGCCACGCGGCCGGTGCCCACGGCGAACTCCAGCACCCGGCCGCCGCCGGCCAGTTCGGCGAGCCGGTCCACGGTGGGGCCGATCACCTCGGGCGCGAACATGCCGGTGCCGGGAGTGTCGTAGCGCTGGGCCGTCTCGGTGTCCCAGATCTCGTCCTGCCGCATGGGCTCACCATCGCGGCCGGCACGGCGTGCTGTCCAACGGTTATCCGGCCGAGGCCAACGCGAACGGCAGCACCGCGGACGCGCCGGAGCGCCGCAGCGCCCGCGCCGCCAGGGTCATCGTCCAGCCGGAGTCGACCA
>DATEPR010000153.1:0-6745 GCA_035273045.1 Pseudonocardiaceae bacterium
GAAGTACCACTCGTACCTGTGCGACGAGGTCGTGCCGTGGGTCGACGCGCACTACCGCACCATTCCCGACCGGGAGTCCCGCGCGATCAGCGGCAAGTCGTCCGGCGGCTTCGGCGCGATGATCACCCCGATGCTGCGGCCGGACCTGTTCGGCTCGCTGGCCACCCATGCCGGGGACAGCCTCTACGAGCTGTGCTACGTGCCCGAGTTCGGCGACGCGGCCCGGCACCTGCGCAAGTACGACCACGACATCATGCGCTGGTGGGACGACTTCCAGTCGCGCATCGCCTTCACCAAGGAGGAGGACCACGCGCTGGTCATGCTGCTGGGCGTGACGGCGTGCTTCTCGGCCCGCGACGACGGCACCCCGGAACTGCCGTTCGACCCGGTGACCGGCGTGCTGCGGCCCGAGCAGTGGCAGCGCTGGCTGGACTGGGACCCGGTGCGCATGGTGCCCCGCTACGCCGACGCGGTGCGGTCGCTGCGGGCGGTGTGGATCGACGCCGGCACCCGGGACGAGTGGTTCCTCGACCTGGGCGCGGAGGCGTTCCGCGCGGAGATCCGGAAGGCGGGCCTGCCCGACGACCGGGTGCGGTTCGAGTTGTTCGACGCCGGTCACGGCGCCATCGAGTACCGCTACCCGCTGGCGCTGGCCTGGCTGGCCGAGCGGCTGGCGCGCTGATCCGGTTCGCCGTGCTGGCCCAGCCAGTCGATGATCATCTTCAGCCGGGTGACGCGGTGGTCGGGCCGGCCGGCGGTGGCCAGGTTGTGGCTCTCCCCGGGGAACCGCGCGAACCGCGCGGGCACGCCGAGCCGGCGCAGCGCCACGAACAGCTGCTCGGACTGCTCGATCGGGCAGCGGTAGTCCTCCTCGCCGTGGATCAGCAGCAGCGGCGTGGTGATCGCCGCCGCGTGCCGCAGCGGTGAGAGGTCCAGCAGCGCGGCGGCGCCGTCGTCGAACACGTCGGCGCCGCCCAACTCGAACCGGTTGACCGTGAAGCCGTTGTCCGACGTGCCGAGTTTGGACACGAAGTTGGAGATCGACCGCTCGGACACGGCGGCCCGGAACCGCTTGGTCCTGGTCAGGGTCCAGTTGATGAGGAAGCCGCCGTAGCTGCCGCCGGCCAGGTACAGCCGGTCGGGGTCGGCGACGCCGGTGTCCACGGCCCAGTCGACGAACGCCATCAGGTCGGCGTGGTCGGTGCCGCCCCAGTCGCCGACCGTGCCGGCGCGGAAGGCCGCGCCCCGGCCCGCGCTGCCTCTCGGGTTCGGTTGCAGCACCCGGTAGCCGGCGCTGACCAGTGACTGGTTCTCCACGTCGAACGACGCGCCCCAGGCCAGGTGCGGTCCGCCGTGCACGCGCACCACCAGCGGGCCGGTTCCGGCGCCCGGCGGACGGTAGAGCATGGCGTGCAGTTCGGTGCCGTCCCCGGCGGTCAGCGTGATCCGCTCGGCGTCCACCGGTTCGGCCTGGCCGGTCCAGTCGTCGTTGAGGTCGGAGATCCGTTGCGGCGTGGCCGGTGTGAGCGCGACCAGGTACAGCTCCACCGGGTGGGTCGGCGATTCCAGGCAGGCCGCGACCCGGCCGTGGTGGGCGGCGGAGAAGTCGGTGACCGACACGCCCTCCGGCGTGATCCGCACCGGCGTCGCGCCGCCCGCCGGGTCACCGGTGAACAGCGCCACCTCCTCGCCGACGGTCGCCACGAACACCACGTCGTCGCTGCCGGACACCGGCTGCACGACGGCGTGTTTGCCCAACAGCCTGCTGTCGCCGAGGATGCCGCGGTCGCAGTCCAGGTCGGCATCCGGGAACGCCGGCCGCGCCTCGCCGTCCCGCACCAGCCACAGCCTCGGCGGCACCGAACTGTGCCCGGGGACCATGCTGCTCACCACGATCAGGTCACCGGACAGGTCGGTGGCGGTGAACCCGGCGACCAGGGCGGGGCAGTGCCACAGCAGTTCGTCGGCGCCGGTGGCCGGGTCGAGCCGGCGCAGGTCGGTGCCGGGGGACGGCTGGTCGGAGTGCCGCTCCTCCAGCGCGTACACCACCGTGCCGTGCTCAGTGATCAGCCCGCCGAACCGGCCGGGCAGTTCGGCCAGCCTGGTGGCCGGCCCGGTCAGGTCCAGCAGCCACAGCTCGTGGGTGGGCTCGACGAAGCTCGGGCCGCCGTCCCGCTTGTAGCGCAACCATTCCACGATCACCGGTGCGCCCGGGTCGACCTCGGGGGCGTGCTCGACGGCGGCCACCAACCGGTGGTCGTCCAGCCACGCCACCGCGACCGCCCTGCCCCCCGGGGTCCCCAGCATCCGCACGGCGCCGGTCTCCGGGTCGGCGGTGTGGACCTGCCGCCGACCGTCCCGAGTGGACAGAAAGGCGATGCGGGTGCCGTCCGGCGAGTGCACCGGCATCGAGTCCGACCACGGGCCGGCCGAGGTGAGCGGTTCCGGGGCGGCGTCCGGCTGGCAGGTCCACAGCTGCCTGCGGTACTCCAGGTCGACGGGGTCGACCGTCTGCACGGCCACCACGACGCTGGCGCCGTCCGGGGCCTGCGACGGCGAGCCGGCCAGGTTCAACGCGGTGAGGTCGTCGGGTCCGGTCGCCATCAGCGGACCGGGATCTCGCCGTCGACCGGCAGTGTCGGCACGTCCACCGGCACCGTCTGCGGGTACTTCAGGCCCATGCCGGTGTTGAGCACGACCACCTCGTCGTCCTCGGCGAGCCAGCCGCCGTCCCGGAGTTGGCGTGCCGCGGCCAGGCAGGCGGCGCCCTCCGGGCAGATGAACGCGCCCTCCTCGCCGGCCACCCTGCGCTGCTCGGCGAGCAGGTCGTCGTCGCTGACCGCGATCGCGGTGCCGCCGGTCTCCCGGATCGCCCGCAGCATCAGGAAATCGCCCAGCGCCTTGGGCACGGTGATGCCGAACGCGACCGTGTGCGCGTGCGGCCACGGCTCGCTCACCTCGGCACCGGACTCGAAGGCGCGCACGATCGGCGCGCAGCCCTCCGCCTGCACGGCCACCAGCCTGGGCACCTGGTCGCCGATCCAGCCGAGTTCGCGCAGCTCGCCGATCGCCTTGTGGATGCCGATCAGCCCGACGCCGCCGCCCGCCGGGTAGAGGATCACGTCGGGCATCCGCCAGCCGAGCTGCTCGGCGATCTCGTAGCCCATGGTCTTCTTGCCCTCCAGCCGATACGGCTCCTTGAGGGTGGAGACCTCTTGGTAGCCGCCGCGCGCCCCGACCGCCGTGTTGACCAGCTTGCCGGCGTCGCCGATCAGGCCGTCGACCAGGTACAGCTCGGCGCCGGCCACCGCGCACTCGGCCCGGGTGATCTCCGGCGCGTCCACCGGCATCGCGATGAGACTGCGCATCCCGGCACGGGCCGCGTACGTCGCCCAGGCGGCGCCCGCGTTGCCGTTGGTGGGCATCGCGACGCCCTTGACGCCGAGTTCGGCCGCCCGGGACACGCCCACCGCTGCGCCGCGCGCCTTGAACGTGCCGGTGGGGATGACGCCCTCGTCCTTCATCAGCAGGTGCGGCAGCCCGATGGTGTCGCCGTAGGCGCGCAGCGGCAGCAGCGGTGTCATGCCCTCGCCGAGGGTGACCACGTTTGCCGGGTCGCGCACCGGCAGCACCTCGTGGTAACGCCACAGGTTCGGCGGCCGACCGGCGATCTCGGCCGGTGTCACGGTTTCCGCGACCCTGGCCAGGTCGTACCGGGCCAGCAGCGGCATGCCGGCCGCGCTCACGCCCTGGACGCTGTCGGCCTCGTAGCGCTCACCCGTCCGCGAACAGTCGAGGTGGGACAGGGCCGAGTACGTCATGGCAGCTCCCTTCGTGATCGCCTCCGGCCAGCTTATGGGACTGGCGCGATGCTGCCGGTGTGGCGCTGGCTACCGTTACCTGAGGTGTGAACGACCGTGGGTTCACTTTCAGGCAGCCGTTTCCTTGCGGTGTCGGCGTTGACCGCACCGGGTGGTGCGGGTCTTCCCGTGGCGGTACCCGTCGCCAGCGCAGCGCTGGTCTTGTGTGGGTTTCCATCGGGCTCGTTTCGCGTCGCCCCGCAACTCGGGGAGGACGTCTCAACCAGGGCCGCGAGGTTGCGGGCGGCGTTGAGGTCACGGTCCAGTACCAGACCGCAATGGTCGCAGGTGAACACCCGCTCGGCCAGGCGCAGTTTGGTTTTCACCACGCCACAGGACGAGCAGGTCTTGGAACTGGGGTACCAACGATCGGCGACGACCAGAAGACCGCTGGCCCAGGTGGTCTTGTAGGCGATCTGGCGTCGCAGTTCGCCCATGCCGACACCGGCGATACGGCGGGCCAGGCTACGGTTGCGCAGCATCCCGGACACGTGGAGGTCTTCCAGCACGACCACGCCGTAGGTACGGACCAGGCGGGTGGTCAGCTTATGCAGCCCGTCCCGGCGGGCGTTCGCCACCTGGGCGTGTAGGCGCGCGATACGGGCGTGGGTCTTGCGCCACCGCTGCGAGGGCTGCCGGCCGGTGCGTTTGTCCGGCCCGTGCCGGCGGGCGGCCTGGCGCTGCAACCGCCGCAGCGTCCGCTGGGCAACCTCCAGGTGCTTCGGGTTCGGGATCACCTCGCCGGTGGAGAGCACCGCCAGGGACTTCACACCCAGGTCCACGCCGACCGCCGTGTCCGGCCGGATGGGTGCCGCAGGGTAGTGGGTGATCTCCACGGAGAACGAACAGAACCACCGGCCGGCCCGGTGCGTGATGGTGGCCGACCGGATGCGGGCGGCGCCGCGCTCACAGTGGCGGGCGAGCTTGCGGGTGGACTCGTGGGTGCGGACCAGCCCGATCCGGGGCAATCGCACATGTCGCCGGTCCTGGCCGGCCAGGCCGAATGCGCCGGTGCTAAACCGGCACGAGAACCCAGCCCGCTTGCCCTTGAACCGTGGGAAGCGGACCGTCGGGCCGCGTCGCGTGCCGTTGCGGGAGTCCTGCCAGTTCCTCAACGCGGTGGCGAGGTTGGCCGGGCCCGACGAGTACGCCTCCTTCGAGTTCTCCGGCCACCATGGCGCGATCTGGTGCTTGCTCTGGTTCCAGTCCCTGCGCAGGCTGTATGCCGACCACGACAAGGCGGGGGTGAGTTGATCGGCCGGAACGCCGTAGGAGCGTTCGGCGGCACGCTGGGCCAGGCTCGCCCGCACCCTGCTCAATCCCCAGTTGTAGGCATAGCGCTGGCCACCGCAGTGCGACCGCAACAGCGCGTCCTGCTCAGGAGTGGGGTCCAGGGCGAACCGGTACGCCTGGATCACCACCCCATTCATGCTAGTGATCATATCGAACGTGTGTGCGACTCTTGGCGTGTGGGTCTCCGACCGACGCTCAGGCTGGAAGCGCCAGTGCGGGCGCTCACGGCAGCACACGGTCGCCGGGAACACTCACCGAATCCGGAACTGTTCCCTACCCCTTGACAGCCGTTTCGGAACAGTGTTTTATAACAGTGTTGCGATTACCGGCCCGGAAGGGAACGTCGAATGAGCACGCAGTCGCCCGCGCGGGCCGTGTCCTACCTGCCCGGCTTCACCACCCTGGACGCCGAGTCCGCCGACGTCCCGCTGCCGGTCACCGGTGCGCTGCCGGACTGGCTGGCCGGCGACCTGATCCGCAACGGCCCCGCCCGGTTCGAGGCCGGACCGCAGGCGTACCGGCACTGGTTCGACGGCCAGGCGATGCTGCACCGGTTCGCGATCGGCGGCGGCGAGGTCCGCTACACCAACCGGTACCTGGACACCCCGGGTGAACGCGCCGCGAAGGCCGGGCGGATGGAGTACGGCGAGTTCGCCACCGACCCGTGCCGGTCGATCTTCGCCCGCTACGTCACCCGGTTCACCGGTGACGCCGGCGGCTCCGGCAACGCGGGCGTCAACGTGGTGCCGATGGACGGCGGCCTCGCGGCACTGACCGAGGTGCCCATCGCGGTCCGCTTCGACCGGGAGACCCTGGCCACGCTGGGTGTCAACGGCTACCAGGACCCGCTCGGCGGCCACGTCACCACGGCCCACCCGCACCAGGTTCCGGGCAGCGGGGACCTGGTCAACTACGTGCTGCGCTTCGGGCAGCGCAGCGAGTACCTGGTGTACCGGCAGCGGCCCGGCACGATGACCCGCGAACTCGTCGCGTCGATCCCGGCCCGCCAGCCGGCCTACCTGCACAGCTTCGGCATCACCGAGGACTACGTCGTGCTGGCGGTGTTCCCGTTCGTGGTGAACCCGGCCAGTTTGCTGTCCCGCGGCAAGCCGTTCATCGAGAACTACCGGTGGCGGCCGGAACTGGGCACCAGGTTCGTGGTGATCCGGCTGTCCGACGGCTCGGTGCGCGGCGAGTACCGCGCCGAACCGTTCTTCGCCTTCCACCACGTCAACGCCTTCGTGGAGGGCGACGAACTCGTGGTGGACGCCTGCTCGTACGCCGACGCCTCGGTCATCGACGCGCTGTACCTGGACCACCTGCGGGCGGGCGACCCGATCCCGAAGCCCGTGCCCACCCGCTACCGGATGGACCTCGACGGCGACACGGTGCGGTCGCAACCGTTGTCCCGGCAGGCTTTGGAGCTACCCGGGATCGCCTACGGCAGCCACAACGGGCGCGCCTACCGCTACGCCTACGGCGTCGGCTGCCGCAACACCGGCGGGGACTTCTTCAACCAGCTCGTCAAGCTGGACGTGACCGAGCGGACCGAGCGGGTGTGGCACCAGGACGGCTGCTACCCGGGCGAGCCG
>DATEPR010000154.1:0-7030 GCA_035273045.1 Pseudonocardiaceae bacterium
CGGTCGGTGCGCCGAGCCCGCGCCGGGTCCAGCCGCTCGGTCCAGTAGCGCCACAGCACGTCGGCGTAGTCGGGGAGGTCGGGCACGGTGATGCCGGTGCCGGCCAGCGCCGCCCGCGTGTCGCCGGACTCGATGGTGGCCGGCAGGGTCAGGTGCGGCAGCACGCTCGCGGGCACGCCGAGTTCGGCCAGCACCGCCTCGCGCACCTCCGGGCCGCCGGTCACCCGGTCCACCACACCGGCCGCGACACCGCCCAGCCGGCGCAGTGGGGCACCGGTCCAGCCGGGCGTGGTCAGCCGCACCCGGGGAGCGTCCGCGGCCCGCGCGAAGGCGTCGTACACCTCGGCGAGCGTCTGCCCGAAGGGCGCCGCGAGGTGGTACGTGGTGCCGCTGGGCGCGTCCGCGTGCATGAGGTGGTCCAGCGCCGCGACCACGTAGTCCACCGGAACCAGGTTGGTCGCGCCGAACTCGGGCACCACCAGCGGCAGCCGGCCGGGCAGCGCGGCCAGCCGGGCGATCAGCGGCAGGAAGTAGTACGGGCCGTCGATCTTGTCCATCTCGCCGGTCCGCGAGTCACCGACCACGACCGATGGCCGGTAGACCCGCCACGGCACGGCCGACCGCTGCCGGACGAGTTGTTCCGCCTCGAACTTCGTCGCGTGGTACGGCGAGGGCAGCCGCTGGCCGAGATCGAAGTCCCGCTCGGTGAACGGCCCGGCGTGGTCACCGGCGACCGCGACGGACGACATGTGGTGCAGCCAGTTCGGGGCAAGCTGCTCGGCGAGTTCGAGCACGCGCCGGGTGCCGTCCACGTTGGCCGCCCGGTTGGCCGCCGACGTCGCCGTGACGTCGTACCAGGCGCCCAGGTGCACCACGTGGTCGACGTAGGGCGGCAGTTGTGCCGGGTGCACACCCAGTCCGGGCCGGGTCAGGTCACCCTCGACGCCCACCACGGCGTCCGGCCGCGACCACTGCCGGGCCAGCCGAGCCAGCTTGTCCGTGGAACCGGGACGCACCAGGGCGTACACCGCGTCGCACGCGGCGCGGTCGAGCAGCCTGGCCACCAGCCTGCGGCCGAGGACACCGGTCGCACCGGTCACGAAGTACGTCGTCACGGGGCACCCCTCCGCGAGCATCCTGGCACTGCTACTCGCGAGTAGGTGACTCGGCTCAGGGTTGGATGACCGAGGCGTCCACCGCCGCGTCCCGCAGGATCGCCCGCAACCGGCCCACCTCCAGCGGTGCGAGGACCGCCGTCTCGCCGGGAGGTGCGACCAGGACGATGTGTCCGCCGCTGGCGAAAACCGTCAGTTCCCTCTTCCGGCCGGCCACATCGCGGCAGTCCACAGACCACTCCCGTCGCGCCGTCATGCGTGCCAACCTCCACCCCGTCGGTTTCCGCGTGCGCGGCGCCCGCCTGGTACCCGTTGTCCGCTTTCATTCTTTCGACGGACATGTCGCGACACCATCGCATGACACCGGCCAGAGCCGATTCGCCCTGTCACTGGGCAATCGTTTCTAGCGGTACCAGCGTCACACAAGAGTGAATCGATCGTGTGGGCGGGTGATCATCGTTGCGGCTGAACGCGCAGCGTGTCCGCGTGCTTCCGCACCGCACCCGTCCGCCTGGACAATGCGGTTCGCACCCTGGTCAGCGAACTGACCAGGCACGCCGAACAAGCGCCGGAACAGCCCGCCTGACAAGGGGAGACAGCCGCCGCTGTGTGCTGAATCACGTGGTTACCAATTGGTAACGGTCACAATTCGCCCAGCCACTCCAGTGCCGCGCCGACCATCGCGGTCACGCCGGTGTCGATCGTCGGCTCCAGCAGCGGCGCGAAGAACGGCGAGTGGTTGCTCGGGATGTCCTTGTCCCGCGTGCCCGCGGCCTCGGCCGCCTGGAACGCCGCCGGATCGACACCGCCGAACAGCCAATAACACCCCGGCACCCCGGCCGCCGTCGGGAACAGGCCGAAGTCCTCGCTCCCGGTCACCGCACCCGGGTCCAGCACCCGCTCGTCGCCCAACACCGTCCGCAGCGCGGACAGGGTCCGCTCGGTCGCGTCAGGATCGTTGTACAGCACCGGAAACGAGTCCGTGACGGTGATCTCCGGGTCCCGTTCGGCACCGGACGCCGCCGCCTCGGCCCGCACGATCCGCTCCACCGCGGCCAGCACCCTGGTGCGTACCGCCGGGGTGTACGAGCGGACGTTCACGGTCAGCTCGGCCGTGTCCGGGATGATGTTGTCCTTCGTGCCGGCATGCAGCGCGCCCACCGTGACCACGGCGGTCTCGCCGCCGGCGACCTCGCGGGACACCACGGTCTGCAACCGCAGCACCGTCGCCGCCGCCATCACCACCGGGTCGATCGTCGTCTCCGGCCGGGAACCGTGCCCACCCCGGCCGAACAGCCGCACCAGCAGCGAGTCCGACCCGGCGAACGCCGGACCCTGGTGCGCGCCGGCCATGCCGGCCGGCAGCGGCGCGACGTGCTGCCCGAGCACCACGTCCGGATGACCGAACCGGTCGAACAGCCCGTCGTCCACCATCGACTGCGCCCCACCACCGACCTCCTCGGCGGGTTGGAACGCCGCGACCAGCGTCCCCGACCACGCCTCCCGCGACCGCACCAGCAGGTCCAGCGCGCCGAGCAGGCACGTCACGTGCATGTCGTGGCCGCAGGCGTGCATCACGGGCACGTCGTTGCCGTCCGGATCGGTGCCGCGCTCGGTGCTCGCGTAGGGCAGGCCCGTCCGCTCGGCCACCGGCAGCGCGTCCATGTCCGCCCGCAGCAGCACCGTCGGCCCACCGCCGTTGCGGAACGTCGCCGCCACACCCGTGCCGCCGACGTGATCGGCCAGGTCGGCGCCCAGCGCGGTCAGCCGCCGCAGCACCTCGGCCGAGGTCCGCACCTCGGCGTAGGACAGCTCGGGATGGCTGTGCAGGTCCCGATACAGGTCGGCGAGCCCGGTCCGGATGCCGGCCAGCCCGGCCAGGACGGAACGCACGCGGTCAGCCATGACAAACCTCCTGGGTTCTGGGCGGTCAGCGCCGCAGGCCGACCGCGCCGTAGAACGACGACCGTTCCGCGTCCTCCGCGTCCTCCGGCGAGGCGGGCCGCCACCGCGGCACGAACACCAGTCCCGGTTCTACCAGGTCGAATCCGTCCAGCAGGGCCGCGACCTCGGCCTTGGTCCGCAGGTAGCCGGGATTCTGGCTGTCGCGGTACAACTCGACGACCGACTGGCCCTCCGCGAACAGCGTGTCGCCGGTGCCGTGCGACAGCACGAAGTAGCTGCCCGGCGCCATCGCCTCCCGGTAGCGGCGGATGATCCCGGCCGGATCGTCGGCGTCCGACACGAAGTGCAGCACGGCGACCGTGAGCAGGGCGACCGGCTGGCTCAGGTCCAGCAGCCGGCGGGTCCGCGGATGGTTCAGCACGTGGTCCGGATTCCGCAGGTCAGCGTGCAGGACGGCGGTGTTGTCGTGGTGTTCCAGGATCAACTCGCTGTGCGCCACGGCCACCGGCTCGTCGTCCACGTACATGACCCGGGCGGCCGGATCGATCGCCTGCGCGATCTCGTGCACCGCGCCCGTGGTGGGCAGGCCGCAGCCGAGATCGAGGAACTGCCGGATGCCCTGGCGGGCGCAGAACTCGGTGGCGCGGCGGAGAAATGCCCGGTTCATCCGGGCCATGTAGGGCGTCTCCGGCACGACCTGGTAGATCCGTTGGGCCAGTTCGCGGTCGGCCGCGAAGTGGTGGCCACCGCCGAGGTAGTAGTCGTAGAGCCGGGCCGCGCTGGGTCTGTCGGTGTCGACCTCGGCGGGTATCCAGTCGGTGCTGCCCACGGTGCCGGCCTCCAGGTGTGCACAAGTTGATCACCGCCCTACGCCTCCCGGCGTACCGCGGGCCGCCGAGATTGCTCGCCACCGTATGCCCCCTACACCCGATCGGGTATCCGGACATACGTCCCGCAACCGATGCCGCCTCGCTGGGGTTCTTCCTAGTGTTGGCCCATTCCACTCACCGAACGGACAAGAACATGGCGGCCCATCATGAATCGACCCATCCTGATCGCCCGGACCACGGTCCTCGTCGCGGGCGTGGTGCAACTGGTCCTCGGAGCGCTGTTCTGGTCCGGCGTCGCCGAGAACCTGATCCCGGTGCACGCCACCATCGGCACGATCCTGGTGCTGGCGTTGTGGACGGAGGCGTTCTTCGCCGCCCGCGCCGGAGTGCCGAAGGGACTGGTGGCCCTCGCCGTGGTATGGGGCCTGATCGTGCCCGTCTTCGGCATCGTGCAGGACGGCATCCTGCCGGGCTCGACACACTGGATCATCCAGGTTGTCCATCTGCTGCTCGGCCTGACGGCCATGGGATTGGCCGACATCCTGTACTCCACCGCCCGGCGCCGCCACACCGTCGTCGCCCAAACGAATCCACAGTAGACTTATGACCCGGCCCGGCTGACGCGACGGCGGATCAGGGCGGCCCGAGGCACGACAACGATGCCAGCCTCCGACTCGGCCGTGTGGGCTTTCCGTGTGGACAGGTCGTCGCCGGTGTGGTCGCGGGGCCTTCGTGCCGTCCGGACCGGGCGCCACTTACGCTGCCGGCACCACCGTCGACGAACCGGAGGGCCGGACCGTGGCCGACCAGCCATCCTCGTACCAGAGCGAGATCTACCTGCAGGGTCTCGCCGACCAGGTGCCGACCTTCACCACCAACGGCGCGGTCCTGGAGCGGGTGGCCGGCGAGCGGCTGGACCAGGGCGCTTTCGGCTACGTGGCCGGCGCCGCCGGCGCCGGCGACACGAACCGGGCGAACCTGGCGGCATTCCAGCGCTGGCGGCTGGTGCCCCGGATGCTGACCGGGTCGACCGTCCGCGACCTGGCCACCACGATCCTCGGCACGGCCATGCCGGCGCCGGTGCTGCTCGCCCCGGTCGGCGTCCAGTCCATCCTGGACCCGGACGGCGAACTGGCCACCGCGCGGGCGGCCGCCGCGCTGGGCGTGCCGATGGTGATGTCGACGGCGTCGTCGTTCTCCATCGAGGACGTGGCGGCGGCCAGCGGGGACGGGCCGCGGTGGTTCCAGTTGTACCGGCCCAACGACGACGCGGTCTGCGCCAGCATCCTGGACCGCGCCCGCACCGCCGGGTTCACCGTGCTCGTGGTGACTCTGGACACGTGGACGTTGGGCTGGCGGCCGACCGATCTGGACCGCGCCTACCTGCCGTTCATCCGGGGCGTCGGCACCGCCGTGCCGTTCTCCGACCCGGAGTTCCGCGCCGGACTGGCCAGCCCGCCGGAGGAGGACCTGACGCCGGCCGTCCTCAAGTGGGTGCCGATGTTCACCGGCACCGACCGCACCTGGGACGACCTGCCGTTCCTGCGTGAGCACTGGGACGGCGCGATCGTCCTCAAGGGCATCCAGCACGTCGCCGACGCCCGCCTGGCCGCCGAAGCCGGCATGGACGGCATCATCGTGTCCAACCACGGCGGCCGGCAGGTGGACGGCGCGATCGGTGCCCTGGACGTGCTGCCCGAGATCGCGGCCGCGGTCGGCGACGACATCACGGTCCTGTTCGACTCGGGCATCCGGGGCGGCGCCGACGTGGTGAAGGCGCTGGCCCTGGGCGCGCGGGCGGTGCTGCTCGGCCGGCCCTACGCCTACGGGCTCGGCCTGGCCGGCGAGGCCGGTGTGCGGCACGTGCTGCGCGGCGTGCTGGCCGAGACGGATCTCACCCTCGGCCTGTCCGGCCACCGTTCGGTGCACGACCTGACTCCGGACGCGCTCCGGCGAACCTGACTCACTTGGCGTCGGCGTAGCAGTCAACCACCTTGGCGTGCAACGGAAATCGCACCGCCGTCGACCCGAATACCAGCGAGGTGGCGATCATCGCCGCCGCGCCGACGTCGGCCACCACGGCGTCCGCGTCGTCCTGCCGGCAGTGCACCAGCACCTCGTCGTGCTGGAAGAACACCAACTCCGCCGTGGGCGCGCTGGCCGCCAGCCGGCCGCGCAACGTGGCCAGCAGCACCGCCGTCCAGTCGGCGGCGCTCGCCTGCACCACGAAGTTCCTGGTGAACCGGCCCCATTCCCGGGCCGCCTGCCGCGCCCGCTGGCTCTCCCTGGCCAGCAGCGCCTGCCGGGCCGCCGACGGCGCCGGCGACGTCCGGCCCAGCCGCGACCGCACCATGTGCCCGGCCTCACCGGCCCGCGCCGCGTCCTCCACGTAACCGACCGCCGCCGGAAACCGCCGCCGCAGCACCGCCAGCAGCGGACCCGCCTCACCACTCGTGCCGCCGTACATCGCGGACAGCATGGCGATCTTCGCCCGGCCGCGGTCGTCGGCGAACGAGTCCCGCGCCAGCGAGGCGTACAGGTCACTGTCGCCGGCCACCTCCGCCAGCCGCGCGTCACCGGACAGCGCGGCAAGCACGCGGGGCTCCAACTGCGCCGCGTCCGCCGCCACGAAGGTCCACCCCGGCTCGGCCCGCACCGCGGTGCGCAGCACCTTGGGCAGTTGCAGCGCCGCACCGCCCCGCGTGGCCCACCGGCCGGACACCACACCACCGACGACGTACTCCGGCCGGAACCGTCCGTTGTGGACCCACGAGTCCAGCCACGTCCACCCGTGCGCCACGTACAACCGGGCCAGTTCCTTGTACTCCAGCAACGGTCGCACGGCCGGATGGTCGACCTGCCGCAGCACCCACCGCCGGCTCGACGCCACGTCGATGCCGACCTTCCCGAACGCCCGCACCACGCTCGGCGGATGGTCCGGGTTGACCTCCCGGCCGCCGAACGCCGCCGTGATGGCGTCCGTCAGTTCGGCCAGCCGGCGCGGTCGCACGCCGGGCATCGGCCGCGGACCCAGCAGTTCGGTGAGCAGTTCGTCGTGGATGTCGGTGCGCCACGGCAGCCCGTGGTGGGTCATCTCGACAGCGGTGAGCCCACACGCGGACTCCGCGGCGGCGAGCAGCCGCATCCGGTCCGGGTGCGGCACGGCGGCCAGCCGCCCCA
>DATEPR010000155.1:0-10109 GCA_035273045.1 Pseudonocardiaceae bacterium
CGCACGCCGTGGCGTGCGAGCGGCCGCGTCCCACCCCCCGGTCAGTCCACGTCGACCCAGTCGAGCGTGCGGTCGACCGCCTTCCGCCAGCCCACGTAGCCCTTCGAGCGCTGCTCGTCGTCCCACGTCGGCTGCCAGCGCTCGTCCTCGTTCCAGTTGCTGGTCAACTCGTCGGTGTTCTGCCAGAAGCCCACCGCGAGCCCGGCGGCATAGGCGGCGCCCAACGCCGTCGTCTCCGCGACGACCGGCTTGGACACCGGCACGCCGAGGATGTCCGCCTGCAACTGCATGCACAGCTTGTTCGCCGTGATGCCGCCGTCCACCCGGAGCACGTCCAGCGTCACGCCGGAGTCCTGCTCCATGGCGTCCACGACGTCCTTGGTCTGGTAGCAGATCGACTCCAGGGTGGCCCGGGCCAGGTGCGCGTTGGTGTTGTACCGGGACAGTCCGACGATCGCCCCCCGGGCGTCGGACCGCCAGTACGGCGCGAACAGCCCGGAGAACGCCGGCACGAAGTAGACGCCGCCGTTGTCCTGGACCTGCCGGGCCAGCGACTCGCTCTCGGCGGCGCCGCTGATGATGCCCAACTGGTCGCGCAGCCACTGCACGGCCGAACCGGTCACCGCGATGGAGCCCTCCAGCGCGTACACCGGCTTGGTGCCGCCGAACTGGTAGCACACCGTGGTGAGCAGGCCGTGCTGCGAGCGGACCAGGTCCTCGCCGGTGTTGAGCAGCAGGAAGTTGCCCGTGCCGTAGGTGTTCTTGGCCGTGCCGGGTTCGAAGCACACCTGGCCGACCGTGGCGGCCTGCTGGTCGCCCAGGTCGCCGGCCAGCCCGATCTCACCGCCGAACGGCCCGTCCCGGCGGGTGGTGCCGTAGAGATCGGGATTGCTGGACGGTTTGATCGCCGGCAGCATCGACCGCGGGATGCCGAAGAAGCCGAGCAGTTCCTCGTCCCAGTCCAACGTCTCCAGGTTCATCAGCATGGTGCGGCTGGCGTTGGTCGGATCGGTGACGTGCACCCCGCCGTCCACGCCACCGGTCAGGTTCCACAGCAGCCACGAGTCGGTGTTGCCGAAGATCGCGTCACCGGCCTCCGCGGCCTCCCGCACGCCGTCGACGTTCTCCATAATCCACTGGATCTTGCCGCCGGAGAAGTAGGTCGCCGGCGGCAGGCCGGCCTTGCGCCGGATGGTCTGGCCGCGTTCGTCCCGGTCCAGCGCGGACGCGATCCGGTCGGTCCGGGTGTCCTGCCACACGATGGCGTTGTAGTAGGGACGGCCGGTCTTGCGGTTCCAGACGACGGCGGTCTCGCGCTGGTTGGTGATGCCCACCGCGGCCAGGTCGGACGCCTGGAGTCCGGCGTTGTTGAGCGCGCTCTGCACCACGGAGCGGGTGCGCTCCCAGATCTCCGTCGGGTCGTGCTCCACCCAGCCCGCCTGCGGCAGGATCTGCTCGTGTTCCAACTGGTGGCGGCCGATCTCCCGCCCGCCGTGGTCGAAGATCATGAATCGGGTGCTCGTGGTGCCCTGGTCCACGGCACCCACGAAGTCAGCCATTTACCTCTCCCTCCGTGCGTGTGCCGTCAGACTTTCTCGAACTCGTCCGGGTTGCTCGGCACCCGGCCGGGCTCCTGCGGACCAGCGGCCGGCAGGAACCGGCCGACGATCTGGTCGTAGAGGAACACCCCGACGATGGCGCCGATGATCGGCCCGGCGATCGGCACCCACCAGTACTGGTTGCCGTACTGGTCGGTCCACGCCGTGCCGTAGCCGGTGATGAACGACGCCAGCCGGGGGCCGAAGTCACGGGCCGGGTTGATGGCGTACCCGGCGTTCGTGCCCCACGCCATGCCGATGCCGACGATCAGCAGGCCGATGCTGATGGGTGCCAGGCCGTCGGTGAACCTGTTGTTGCGCAGGTCGGTGATCGCGACGATGACGAACAGCAGGATGGCCGTGCCGATGATCTGGTCGCGGAAGGCGCCCCACTCACTCACCGGCAGTGCGCCGTTGCCGGGCAGCGTCGAGAAGACGAACTGCGACTTGATGGTGTGCCCCGGGTCGAACTTGGCCAGCACCTCGGTGTAGTTCCAGCGGACGATGAGCGCGGCCAGGAAGGCGCCGACCGTCTGGGCGAGGCAGTACGGCCCGACCTTCCGCCATTCGAAACCCTTGAAGCAGGCCAGCGCGATGGTCACCGCCGGGTTGATGTGGCCGCCGGAGATCCGGCCGGAGACGTAGACACCGAGGATGACGCCGATTCCCCACGCCCACGCGATGCTGTCGTGGCCGCCGAGGCCGCCGGCGACGACCTGGGCCACGACGCCCACACCGAAGAGGATGAGGATGAATGTGCCGGCGAACTCGGCGGCCATCTCGCCGAGCAGGCCTTTTTCCCTGAGCCGTTCCACCATGACTCCTCCTTGAGTGTGGTGCGAGAAGAGGGCTGGGGCGTGAATCGGACGATAGGTGTGCCATATCCCAGGGGCAACGGACGGGAAACGACATTGTCGAACGGCCTGTCGCCGACACCCTCCGCGATCGGGCACGGACTGTGAGCCAGTGCACGATCCCTTGGTGAGGTCGCCCGCCGTCGTTCGACATTGTCGAACTGACGTCGGCGAGCTATGGTCGCGCACATGCCCGGTCCGGTGCAGTCGATCGAACGGGCAGCCGCCATCCTGCGACTGCTCGCCCGCGGCTCAGGGCGGCTGGGGGTCGGCGAGATCGCGAGTTCGCTGGAGCTGGCCAAGGGCACCGCGCATGGCATCCTCCGTACGCTGCAACGGGTCGGCTTCGTCGAGCAGGACCGCGCCACGGGCAAGTATCAGCTCGGTGCGGCATTGCTGCATCTCGGCACCAGTTACCTGGACGTGAACGAACTGCGGTCGCGGGCGATCAACTGGGCCGACGCCCTGGCCGCGCGCAGCGGTGAGGCGGTGCGCATCGGGGCGCCGCTGGAGGGCCAGGTACTCGTGGTGCACCACGTGTTCCGGCCCGACGACACCCTGCAAACACTGGACGTCGGCTCACTGCTGCCGTTGCACGCGACCGCGCTGGGCAAGGTGCTGCTCGCCTACGACGTGGAACTGGCCGGTGGCCTGCTGCAAGGAGACGCGGAGTTGGCGGCGTTCACCCGGCGGACCATCGTCGCGCCGAAGGTGCTGGCGCGGGCGCTGGCCGAGGTGCGCGACCGCGGCTGGGCGGCCGACACCGAGGAGAGCACCCCAGGTCAGGCCGGTATCGCCGCGCCCATCCGCGGCTATGGTGGGTTGGTGGTGGGTGCCATGGGCGTTTCCGGCGCCGTGGAACGGATCTGCGACGGCCGGGGGCAGCCGAGCCAGGTGCTGGTGGGCTACGTGCGGGACGCGGCACGTGCGGTGTCCCGCGATCTCGGGGCGTCCAGGTGGTGAATTAGCCGGAGAGCGGGAACGCCATGGTGCAGCGCTATGTGATGTCGATCGACCAGGGCACGACCTCCACCCGGTGCATCCTGTTCGATCAGCGCGGGCGCCTGGCCTCCGTGGTGCAGAAGGAACACCAGCAGCACTACCCGCGGCCCGGCTGGGTCGAACACGACGCCGTGGAGATCTGGCGCAACCTCGCCCGGATCGTGCCGCAGACCCTCGCCCAGGCCGGTGTGGACGCGAGCCAGGTGGTCGCGCTGGGCATCGCCAACCAGCGGGAGACCGTGGTGCTGTGGGACCGGCACACCGGCACGCCCATCGGCCACGCCGTCAACTGGCAGGACACCCGGACCGACGAGATGGTCGACGAACTGGCGCGGCGGCCCGGCGCCGAGTCCATCCGGGAACGCACCGGACTGCCACTGGCCACCTACTTCTCCGCGCCGCGCATCAGGTGGATGCTGGACCGCACGCCCGGCCTGCGCGAGCGCGCCGAACGCGGTGACGTGCTGGCCGGCACCATGGAGAGCTGGCTGATCTGGAACCTGACCGGCGGCCGCAACGGGGGAGTGCACGTCACCGACGTGACCAACGCCAGCCGGACCCTGCTGATGGACCTGCACACCCTGGCCTGGGACGACTGGCTACTGTCCTTTTTCGACATTCCACGGCGGATGCTGCCGCAGATCCGCTCGTCCACCGAGACCTACGGCGTGACCACCAGGGTCGTTCCCGGCATCACCATCGGCGCCGCCCTCGGCGACCAGCACGCCGCCCTGTTCGGCCAGACCTGTTTCAGTCCCGGCGAGGCCAAGTGCACCTACGGCACCGGCAGCTTCCTGCTGCTCAACACCGGACCGGCACCCGCGCACTCAACCCACGGGCTGCTGTCCACGGTGGGCTTCCGGATCGGCCAGGAGAAGGCGGTCTACGCGCTGGAGGGCTCGATCGCCATCACCGGCTCCCTGGTGCAGTGGTTCCGCGACAGCCTCGGATTGATCAGCAGCGCGCCGGAGATCGAGACGCTGGCCAGGACGGTGGACGACAACGGCGGCTGCTACATCGTGCCGGCGTTCTCCGGCCTGTTCGCGCCGCACTGGCGCAGCGAGGCCCGTGGTGTCATCGCCGGTCTCACGTCGTACATCACCAAGGGACACCTGGCCAGGGCGGTGCTGGAGGCCACCGGCTGGCAGACCCGCGAGGTGGTGGACGCGATGAACGCCGACTCCGGCCTGGAACTGACCAGCCTGCGGGTGGACGGCGGCATGACGGCGGACAACCTGCTCATGCAGTTCATCGCCGACGTGCTGGACGTGCCCGTGGTGCGGCCGATGGTGGTGGAGACGGTGTCGCTGGGCGCCGCCTATGCCGCCGGCCTGGCCGTCGGCTACTGGCCGGACCTGGAAGGACTGCGCCGCAACTGGCACCGCGCCGCCCAGTGGTCGCCGGCGATGGACCCGGTGCGCCGGGAACAGGAGTACGGCAACTGGCGCCGGGCCGTCGAGTTGACGTTCGGCTGGATCCAGCACAGCGACGGCGCCCCACCGGCCCGGTGGTGAGTCGCGTGGTGAGATGACGCCGTGGACGAGATCGCCATCGCCGACGAGACCATCCGGCTGGGCCAGTTCCTCAAGCTGGCCGGCCTCGCCGACGCCGGATCGGACGCGAAGGCGCTGGTGGAGGCCGGCGAGGTCACGGTGAACGGCCGGGTGGACACGCGCCGGGGCCGGCGGTTGCGGGCCGGGGACGTGGTGGCGTGCGGTGGCCGGCGGGCGCGGGTGGTCAGCGGCTGAGGGCGTCGTCGAAGGTCAGTTCCTTGGTGTGGCGCGGCATCAGCAGGACGGCGCCGCCGGCGATCACGGCCACGGCGATCACGGTGACGAACACGTGGTGCGACGCCGCGTACAGGGCGTCCCGGACGAACGTGGCCACACCGGAGTCACCGGTGGGCACGTGGCCGCCGAGCACCAGGCTGGTCGCGTCGATGCCGTCGCCGCCCAGCGCCCGGGACGCCCCGGCCGGCGGATGCGCCAACCGGCCGGTCAGCGTCGCGTTCGCGATCGCGCCCATCACGGCCGCGCCCACGGCACTGCCCATGGACCGGGCGAACATGTTCGTTCCGGTCACCACGCCCCGCCGTTCCCAGCGGACCACCGACTGGGCGGCGACCAGCGTCGGGCTGGACGTCAGGCCGAGCCCGGCACCCACCACGAACACCGCGCCCGCGACCTGCCACACCTGGGCCTGCTCGGGCAGCAGCGCGCACAGCACGGCCCCGGCGACCACCAGCACGCTGCCGAACAGCGCCGTGTCCCGGAACCCGATCCGGACGTAGATCCGGCCGGACAGCGTGGACGCCAGCGGCCACCCGACGGACAGCGCGGCCAGCGCGAACCCGGCCACCAGCGCGCCCGTGCCGAGCACGCCCTGCACGTACGTCGGCACGTACGAACTCAGCCCGATCAGCAGCGCGCCGACACCGAACGCGGCCAGCGTGCCGCCGGTCAAGACCCGCCGGGAGAACACCCACAGCGGCAGCACCGGCTCCTCGGTCCGCGACTCCACCACCACGAACGCGACCAGCAGCGCGACCGCGACCACGAAGATCACCACGCTGGGCACGGACAGCCACGCCCACCCGACGCCGCCCTCCAGCAGCCCCAGGATCAGCAGCGAACAGCCGACCACCAGCATCGCCGCGCCCGGATAGTCGATCTTGTGCCGCCTGCGTTCCTTCACCTTCTCCTGGAACCGCCTGGCCAGCACCACGGTGGCCAGCGCGCCCAGCGGCAGGTTCACGAAGAAGATCCACCGCCACGAGGCGTACTGCGAGAACACCCCGCCCAGGGTCGGGCCGAGCACCGCGGCGATGCCCCACACGCTGGCGATGTAGCCCTGCACCCTGGCGCGTTCCTCGACGGTGTACAGGTCGCCGACGATCGTCATGCTCATCGGCTGCACCGCGCCCGCGCCGATGCCCTGGATCGCGCGGAACGCGATCAGCGCCGGCATGCTCCACGCCACCCCGGACAGCACCGAGCCGAGCAGGAACACCCCGATGCCGAAGAACATCACCGGCTTGCGGCCGATCACGTCGGCGAACTTCCCGTACAGCGGCACGGTGACCGCCTGCGTGAGCAGGTAGATCGAGAACAGCCACGGGAACTGCGAGAACCCGCCCAGGTCACGCACGATCGACGGGACCGCCGTGGCGATGATCGTGCTGTCCAACGCCACCAGGCCGGTGCACAGCATCAGCGCCGCGAGCACCGGCCCACGTTCTGATCGGAAGCCGACCCCGCTCGGGGTGGCCGCCGCTGTCGCCATGCTCCATCCTCCCGGTCGCGCCGGCTCGCTCAGGCTCGCACCTCCCGGCGGTCCTCCGCCCACATGGTATGGAAGACCCCCGACACGTCGACCCGCCGATAGGTGTGCGCACCGAAGAAGTCCCGCAGTCCCTGCACCAGCGACGCGGGCAACCGGGCGGCGCGCAGGCCGTCGTAGTAGGCCAGCGACGACGAGAACGCCGGGGTCGGGATGCCCACCCGCGCCGCGTGCGCCACCACCCGCCGCCAGGCCTCCTGGCCCTGCGCCACGGCGTCCCGGAAGTACGGGTCCACCAGCAGCGACGGCAGGTTCGGGTCCTTGGCGTAGGCGTCCTTGATGCGGTCCAGGAACTTCGCCCGGATGATGCAGCCGCCGCGCCAGATGGTGGCCATCGCGCCCAGGTCGACGTGCCAGTCGTACTCGGCGCTGGCCGCCGCCAACTGGTCGTAGCCCTGCGCGTAGGCGACCACCTTCGAGGCGTACAGCGCCTTCCGCACGTCGTCGACGAAACCGTCCCGGTCGGCGGCCGGCGCGGACGACGCCGGACCGGGCAGCGCCGCCCGCGCGGCCGCCCGCTGCTCCGGGTGCGCGGACAGCGCCCTGGCGAACGTGGCCTCCGCGATGCCGGTCACCGGCACGCCGAGGTCCAGCGCGGTCTGCACGGTCCAGCGGCCGGTGCCCTTCTGTTCCGCCTGGTCCAGCACCACGTCCACGAACGCCTCGCCGGTGGCCGCGTCCACGTGGCCGAGCACCTTCGCCGTGGTCTCGATGAGGAACGACTCCAGGTCGCCGCTGTTCCACTCGGCGAAGATCGCGGCCAGCTCGGCCGGTTTCGCCCGCAGGCCGGCCCGCAGCAGGTCGTACGCCTCGGCGATGAGCTGCATGTCGGCGTACTCGATGCCGTTGTGCACCATCTTCACGAAATGGCCCGCGCCGTCCGGGCCGACGTGGGTGCAGCACGGCGTGCCGTCCACCTGCGCCGCGATCGCCTCGAACATCGGGCCGAGCGACTCGTACGACTCGGCCGAGCCGCCGGGCATGATGCTCGGGCCGAGCAGCGCGCCCTCCTCGCCGCCGGACACGCCGGCGCCCACGAAGTGCAGGCCGTGCTCGCGCAGGCTCGCCTCGCGCCGCCGGGTGTCCGCGAAATGGGCGTTGCCGCAGTCGATCACGATGTCGCCGCGCTCCAGCAGCGGCACCAGTTCGTCGATCACCGCGTCCGTCGGCCCGCCCGCCTGCACCATGATCACCACGCGGCGCGGCCGTTCCAGGGCCGCGACGAACTCGGCCATCGTCTCGGTGGGCACGAACACACCCTCGTCGCCGTGCTGCTCCACGAGCGACCTCGTCCGGGCCGTCGTCCTGTTGTGCAGGGCCACCGCGTACCCGTGACGGGCCAGGTTGCGGGCCAGATTGCGGCCCATGACCGCCAATCCGGTCACCCCAATCTGGGCCGTCGGTGCCGCAGGTGCTGCCATCTCAGTCCTCCTGTTCCAGCAGGTCGTTCCCACCGTATTGGGTGCGACCGGCCGGTCGCAGCGCGCACAGTGCTGCGTTCGGGCGACATCTGGGTCGGTCTACGACGAATTACGGTCAAGCCCAATGAACCCCTTCGCCCGTACCTACGTGTGGTGTCCCGTAGCAGGAGATTCGCTGGGGCAGCCGGAGGGACCGGTGATGACGATGGATGACGACGTGGCTACCGGACGTGATGTGGCAGCCAGAGTGGTGAGGACGGCATGAGCGTTACGGTTATCGGCGACTCGCTGACCACCTACTGCCGGACCTGCGGCACCATGCTGTCCAACGGCTCAGGCACCACCCGCTCCGGCCCCCGGCCCCAGTACTGCTCCAACGCGTGCCGCCAGCGCGCCTACCGGTTGCGGCTGGCCGCCCAGTCCGCGCGCAACGCCAACGCCGACTCCTCCGGCACCCTCCAGCAGTCCAGGTCCGTCGTCGCGGTACCCGATCCGGAACCACCGGCCCGCAAGCCGGCCAGGGTCACGACCGCCGCGGTGCCCCCGCCACCGGCACCGGCCGAGTCGACCCCCAGGCGGTCCAGCGGCACCCAGGGCAACGTGCCCGCCGCGCTGGACAGCCTCATCGGACGCCAGGACGAACTCGTCGAACTCGGCCAACTGGTGGACGCCAGCCGGGCCGTCACCGTCGTCGGGCCGCCCGGCGTCGGCAAGAGCCGGCTCGCCCTGGACGTGGCCCGCCAGGCCGGCGCCGGCCTGCTGGACAGCACCTGGCCGGACGGCGTCTGGCTGGTCGACTGCGCGTCACTGGTGCCCGGCTCGCCCGTGGTCGGCGCCGTCGCGTCCGCCCTGTCGCTGCCGTCCTGGTGCGCGTCCGTGCCCGGCCTGGTCGAGGTGCTGCGGTCGCGCCGGGTGCTGCTCGTGCTGGACAACGTGGAACACGTGCAGGCCGGCTGCGTCGAACTGGTCACCGCGCTGCTGAGGTCCTGTGCCGGCGTGCGGGTGCTGGCCACCAGCCGTACCGCCCTGGACGTGCCCGGTGCCGTCGCGCTGCCGCTGGGTCCGCTGGGCACCTGTGCCCGGCCGGACCGCCCGCAGGCCGGCGTGGACGCGGTGCGCCTGTTCGTCGAACGGGCCGCCGCGAGCGTGCCGCACCTGGACCTGAACGGGCAGCACGCCGCCACCGTGGCCCGCCTGTGCACCCGCCTGGACGGGTTGCCGCTGGCCATCGAACTGGCCGCCCGGTCCATCCGGCTGCTGGGCATCGACGACCTGCTGGCCCACGTGGACGCCGGCCACGACCTGGTCACCGGCGGCCGGGCCAGCGGCCGGCACGGCAGCCTGCGCGCCGCCCTGGACGCCAGCTACCGGCTGCTGTCCGCGGACGAGCAGTTGGTCTTCCGCCGCCTGTCCGTGCTGGCCGACCCGATCGACGCCGACTCGGTCGCCGCGCTGTGCCCCGAGCCGAGGCTGACCGCGACCAGGATCGACGAGATCCTCACCGACCTGGCCGCCATGTCGCTGCTGCTGCCCACCGAACGGGCCGATGCCCGCACGTACGACCAGTTCCGCACGGTCCGCGGCTACGGCCAGTACCGGCTGCGGGTGTCCGGCGAGGCCGACGACACCTACCGCAGGCTGGCCGGCTGGCTGGCCGATCTCGCCCAGCCGGAACTGGACCAGGCGCAGCCGGCCGAACGGTTGCGGCCGCACCTGCGCACCCTGCGGGTCGTCGTCCGGTGGTCGGCGCACCACAGGGACCGCCGGTCCGGTGCGCTCGCCGCGGCGCTGGCGCTGTGCCTCCAGTCCGCCGGCCGGCTCGCCGAGGCCGGCATGGTCGCCAGGACCGCCGTGCAGCGGTGCGACCACGGCGGCGACTACCGGGGCATCCTGTT
>DATEPR010000156.1:0-15602 GCA_035273045.1 Pseudonocardiaceae bacterium
GCCGCGGGCCATCGCGGCGCCGTTCGTGCCGGAACCGCCGGACGACCTGCGCGGCCTGGCCGAGTCGCTGCTCGCGGCCGGCCTGGAGCCGGAACCGGCCGACGGCGGGCTGACCACCGAGGTCAGGAAGTTCGGCAGCCACCTGACCAGTCAGGAAATAAACTGGCTGACCAGCGCGTTGCAGCAGGAGACACCGGTGGAGATCACCTACCTGGACCAGAACGACAGGGGCAGCCGTCGGGTCATCACACCGCTGGAGGTCATCGGCGGCCGCGTCGAAGCATGGTGTCACCTGCGGGACGACGAGCGGCACTTCCTCATCTCACGCATCCAGCACGTGCTGCCGGCAAGCGCCTGACTTGCCCGGCGTTCGGCCGGTACGCTACGCTCAACGCATCTTCCCCGCGGATGTGGCACATCTGCCCCCGCTGGTATCCCGCGCAGACGGTCTGACCTGTCGCGCCTTTCGCTTACCTTCACCCTGAAGGGGGAACATCATCATGACCGCCGTCCTCGACCGACCACCCGCCGACACCGCGGTGACGGTGACCGGAATCGTTGACCTACAAGAGAAAGCCGGCTTCCTACGGGCGGACGGCTACTCGCCGGGACCGCACGACCTGTACATCGCCCAGTCCGTCGCCCGGCGCTACCGCCTGCGGACCGGCGACCACGTTACCGGTGTGGCGGGCAAACCCGCGCCCGGCGAACGGAAGAAGCACGATCCGCTGGTGCGGGTCGACACCGTCAACGGCACCGAGCCGGCCACGCTCGACCGGCCGCGCTTCGCCGATCTCGTGCCGTTGTACCCGAACGAGCGGCTGCGCCTGGAAACCGAGCCGCACAAGCTGACCACCCGGGTGATCGACCTGGTCATGCCGGTGGGCAAGGGCCAGCGGGCGCTGATCGTGGCGCCACCCAAGGCCGGCAAGACATCCGTGCTGACCGCGATCGCGGAAGGCGTTCACCGCAACAATCCCGAGTGCCTGCTGATGGTCGTGCTCGTCGGTGAACGGCCCGAGGAGGTCACCGACCTGGCCCGGTCGGTCCGCGGCGAGATCATCGCGTCCACTTTCGACAGTTCACCCGCCGAGCAGACCGCCGTCGCGGAACTGGCGATCGAGCGGGCCAAGCGGCTGGTCGAACTGGGCCACGACGTGGTGGTGCTGCTGGACTCGATCACCCGGCTGGGCCGGGCGTACAACCTGGCCGCACCGGCGTCCGGGCGGATCCTGTCCGGTGGTGTGGACTCGTCCGCGCTGCTGCCGCCCAAGCGGTTCCTGGGCGCCGCGAGGAACATCGAGGATGGCGGTTCGCTGACCATCTTCGCCACCGCGCTCGTGGAGACGTCGTCGACCGGTGACTCGGTGATCTTCGAGGAGCTGAAGGCGACCGGCAACGCCGAGCTGAAGCTGGACCGCGCGCTGGCCGCCCGGCGCGTCTACCCGGCGGTGGACGTCGCCCAGTCCGGCACCCGGCGCGACGAGCTGCTGCTCGCGCCCGAGGAGCTCGCGGCCACATGGACGCTGCGCAGGGCGTTGCACGACAGGGGAGTCGAACCGCTGCTGGACGGGTTGCGCCGCACCAGGACCAACATCGAGTTCCTGACCCAGTTCACCGGCGGCAACGCCGCTGCCGCCGCGTGACTCAGCCGACCGCCAGCGGCAGCAGGTGCGGCACCACCGGAGCCGGCAGGTCGGACGCGCCGGTGAGGAACCGGTCCACCGAGTGCGCCACCGAACGGCCCTCCGCGATCGCCCACACCACCAACGACGCACCCCGATGCGCGTCACCACAGACGAACACGCCGGGCACGTCGGTCTGCCAGTCCGAACCGCACCCGATCCGCCCGTGCCGGGTCAGCCGCAGGCCCAGTTCGTCGAGCAACGGCATGTGTTCCACGCCTTCGAAGCCGATCGCCAGCAGCACCATGTCCGCCGGCAGCACCTCGACGGTGTCGCTCATCGGGACCACCTCGCGCCGGCCGGTCGCCGGGTCGCGGTGCACCTTGACCTCGCGCAACTCGACCGCGCGCGCCTGGCCGGACTCGTCGCCGATGAACCGCTCCACGGACACCGCGAACTTCCGCTCGCCGCCCTCCTCGTGCGCCGGGTAGGTGCGCAGCACCCACGGCCAGGTCGGCCACGGGGAGCGGTCGTCGTCGCGCATCTCCGGCGGCCTCGGGTACTGGTCGAGCTGGGTCACCGACAGCGCGCTCTGGCGGGCGGCGGTGCCGTAGCAATCGGCTCCGGTGTCGCCGCCGCCGATGATGACCACGTGCTTGCCGTTCGCGTCGATCGGCGACGGGCCGTCGCCCTCGCAGCTGCGGTTGGCCGGCACCAGGTACTCCATCGCCATGTGCACGCCGGCCAGGTCGCGGCCGGGGGTTTCGGGCACGTCACGGCCGCGCAGCGCGCCGACCGCGAGCACCACGGCGTCGAACTGTTCCCGCAGGCGGGTCACGGACAGGTCGCCCGGCTTGCGGCCGCCGACCTCGCATCCGGTGACGAACCTGGTGCCCTCGGCACGCAGTTGCGCCAGCCGGCGGTCCAGGACCGACTTCTCCATCTTGAACTCGGGGATGCCGTAGCGGAGCAGGCCACCGAGCCGGTCGTCGCGTTCGAAGACGGTCACCTCGTGGCCGGCCCTGGTCAACTGCTGCGCCGCGGCCAGGCCGGCCGGGCCGGAGCCGACCACGGCGACCTTCTTACCGGAGGACACAGTGGACGGTCGGGCTTCGACGGTACCGTTGTGCCAGGACAGATCGGCGATGGCCTGCTCGACCCGCTTGATCGCGACCGCGCCACCGGAGTCCGGTGAGATGGCCAGCACGCATGCCGCCTCGCACGGCGCCGGGCACAGCCGGCCGGTGAACTCAGGGAAGTTGTTGGTGGCGTGCAGCCGTTCGCTGGCCTGCGCCCAGTCGCCCCTGCGGACGAACTCGTTCCACTCCGGGATCAGGTTGCCCAGCGGGCAGCCCGCGCTGCCGCTGTGGCAGAACGGGATGCCGCAGTCCATGCACCGGGCTGCCTGCGTGCGCACCTGCCCGGCCCGCTCGCGCACCGGCAGCTCGGCGTAGACCTCGTGCCAGTCGCCGAGCCGGTCCGCGATCGGGCGTTTCGGGTGATCCTTGCGGCTGTAGCGCAGAAAGCCGTTCGGGTCAGCCACGGGTCGCCTCCATGATCGCCTCGTCCACGTCCCGACCCTGCGCCCTTGCCAGTCGTTCCGCCTCCAGCACTCGCTGGTAGTCCCTGGGTAGCACCTTGGTGAACGCCGCCGACCGGCGCGGCCAGTCGCCGAGCAGCGACGCCGCGATCGTCGATCCGGTGAGTTCGTGGTGCCGTTCCACCACGTCCCGCAGCCAGCGCAGGTCGTCCGAGCCCGGCCGTTCCAGGTCGACCATCTCGTGGTTGACCAGGGCCGGGTCCAGCTCCAGCACGTAGCCGATGCCGCCGGACATGCCGGCCGCGAGATTGCGGCCGGTCGGGCCGAGCACCACGGCGCGGCCGCCGGTCATGTACTCGAACGCGTGGTCGCCGGCACCCTCGCACACGGCGAGCACACCGGAGTTGCGCACGCAGAACCGCTCGCCGACCCGCCCGCGCAGGTACAGTTCGCCACCGGTGCCGCCGTAGCCGATCACGTTGCCGGCGATCACCTGGTTCTCCGCGGCGAACCGCGCCTCCGGGTGCGGCCGCACGACGATCCGGCCACCGGACAGGCCCTTGCCGACGTAGTCGTTGGCGTCGCCGACCATGTCGATCGTGATGCCGGACGGCAGGAAAGCGCCCAGCGACTGGCCGGCGGATCCGGTGAGGGTGATGTGGATGGTGTCGTCCGGCAGGCCCTGGCCGCCGTAGCGGCGGGTCACCTCGGCGCCCAGCAGCGTGCCGACCGTGCGGTTCACGTTGCGCACCGGCAGGTCCAGCCGCAGCGGGTGGGCGTCCTCCAGCGCGGCCTCGGCCAACTGGATGAGCGTGCGGTCCAGGGCGTGCGCCAGGCCGTGGTCCTGGGCGCGGACCCGGCGGCGGGCCGAGCCGTACCGGTTCTCCGGCTGCGCGAACACCGGCGTGAGGTCCAGGCCGGTGGTCTTCCAGTGCTCGACGGCCTCGTCCACGTCGAGCAGGTCACCGTGGCCGATCGCCTCGTCGAGGGTGCGGAAACCGAGATCCGCCAGCAGTTCCCGGACCTCCTGCGCGACGAACCGGAAGTAGTTCTCCACGAACTCCGGTTCGCCGGTGTACCGCCTGCGCAGCACCGGGTTCTGCGTGGCCACCCCGACCGGACAGGTTTCCAGGTGGCAGACGCGCATCATCACACAGCCGGCGACGACCAGCGGGGCCGTCGCGAAGCCGTACTCCTCTGCGCCGAGCAGCGCGGCGATCACCACGTCCCGCCCGGTCTTCATGGCGCCGTCCACCTGCACGGTGATCCGGTCGCGCAAACCGTTGAGCAGCAACGTCTGCTGTGTCTCGGCGAGGCCGATCTCCCACGGCGTGCCGGCGTGCTTGAGCGAGTTCATCGGCGACGCGCCGGTGCCGCCGTCGTGGCCGGAGATGAGCACCACGTCCGCGTGCGCCTTGGAGACACCGGCGGCGACCGTGCCGACGCCGAGCTCGCTGACCAGCTTCACGTGGACACGGGCGTTCTCGTTGGCGTTCTTCAGGTCGTGGATGAGCTGGGCCAGGTCCTCGATCGAGTAGATGTCGTGGTGCGGCGGCGGGGAGATCAGGCCGACACCCGCCGTGGAGTGCCGGGTGCGGGCGATCCACGGGTACACCTTGTAGCCAGGCAGTTGGCCGCCCTCGCCGGGCTTGGCGCCCTGCGCCATCTTGATCTGGATGTCGGTGGCGTTGACCAGGTACTCGCTGGTGACGCCGAACCGGCCGCTGGCCACCTGCTTGATCGCGGAGCGCCGCTCGGTGTCGTAGAGCCGGTCGGCGTCCTCGCCGCCCTCACCGGTGTTGGACCGGCCGCCGAGCCGGTTCATCGCCACCGCAAGGGTTTCGTGGGCCTCGGCGGAGATCGAGCCGTACGACATGGCGCCGGTGTTGAACCGGGTGAGGATGGACTCGACCGGTTCCACCTCGTCCAGCGGCACCGGAGTCCGGTTCTCGTTGCGGAACGCGAACATGCCGCGCAGCACGCCGCCCTCGCGGTAGAGGCGGTGCACCTCGTCGGTGTAGCGGCGGTAGACCTCCTCCTGGCCGGTCTTGGTGGCGTGCTGCAACAGGAAGACGGTCTCCGGCGTGAACAGGTGCAGTTCGCCGTCGCGGCGGTAGGCGTACTCGCCACCGACGTCCAGCCGCTGGTGCACCCGGTCGGTGGGGTTGTCCGGGTAGGCGCGGCGGTGCCGGCGGGCGACCTCCTCGGCGAGCACGTCCAGCCCGACACCGCCCAGCTTGGACTGGGTGCCGATGAAGTACTCGTCGAGCAGGGCCTGGGACAGGCCGAAGGACTCGAAGACCTGGGCGGCGGTGTAGGCGCCGACGGTGGAGATGCCCATCTTCGACATGATCTTGAGCACACCCTTGACCAGGGCGCCGACGTAGTTGCGGACGGCGGTCGCCGAGTCGGTGCTGGTGATCGCGCCCTGGCTGTGCAGGTCCTCGATCGTCTCGAACGCCAGGTACGGGTTGACCGCGGCGGCGCCGTACCCGAGCAGCAGCGCCACGTGGTGCACCTCGCGGGCGTCACCTGTCTCCACGACGAGCGCGACCCGCAGCCGTTCCTTGGTGCGCACCAGGTGGTGGTGCACCGCGGACACCAGCAGCAGCGACGGGATCGGCGCCAGCCGGTGGTCGGAGTCGCGATCGGACAGCACCAGCGTGCGGGCGCCGGCCGCGATGGCCTCGGACGCCTCGCGGCGCACCCGCTCGATCGCGGCGGCCAGCGCATCGCCGCCACCGTCCACTTCGTACAGGCCGGACAGCACGGTACAGGCGAAACCGGGCAGGTCGCCGTCGTCGTTGACGTGGATCAGCTTGGCCAGCTCGTCGTTGTCGATCACCGGGTACGGGAGCTGGATGTGCCGGCAGGACGCCGGGCCGGGCTCCAGCAGGTTCTGCTCCGGACCCATGATCCGGGCCACCGACGTGACGATCTCCTCGCGGATCGCGTCCAGCGGCGGGTTGGTGACCTGCGCGAAGTTCTGCTTGAAGTACTCGTAGAGCATCCGGGACCGCTGGGACAGCACGGCGGGCGGGGTGTCCGATCCCATCGAGCCGATCGGCTCGGCGCCCTTCTCGGCCATCGGGGTGAGCAGGACGCGCAGCTCCTCCTCGGTGTAGCCGAAGGCCAACTGGCGGCGCAGCACCGACTCGTGGGTCTGCACCACGTGTTCGCGCTCCGGGAGGTCGGCCAGTTGCAGCAGGCCGGCGTGCAGCCACTCGTCGTAGGGCAACTGGCCGGCCAGGGCGCTCTTGATCTCGTCGTCGTCGACGATCCGACCCTCCTGGACGTCCACCAGGAACATCCGGCCGGGTTGCAGCCGGCCCTTGGCCACCACCTGGTCCGGCGGCACGTCCAGCACGCCGGACTCGCTGGCCAGCACGACGCGGTCGTCCGCGGTGTGCCACCAGCGGGCCGGCCGCAGGCCGTTGCGGTCCAGGACCGCGCCCACGACGGTGCCGTCGGTGAACGTGACGCACGCCGGGCCGTCCCACGGTTCCATCAGGCTGGCGTGGAACTGGTAGAAGGCGCGGCGCTTCGGGTCCATGGTGGCGTGGTTCTCCCACGCCTCGGGAATCATCATCAGCACGGCGTGCGGCAGGCTGCGGCCGCCGAGGTGCAGCAGTTCCAGCACCTCGTCGAAGGACGCCGAGTCGGAACCGGCCGGGTCGCAGACCGGGAACAGCCGGGCCAGGTCACCGGGGATCAGGTCGGTCTCCAGCAGCGCCTCGCGGGCGCGCATCCGGTTGCGGTTGCCCCGGATCGTGTTGATCTCGCCGTTGTGCGCCACGAACCGGTACGGGTGGGCCAATGGCCAACTCGGGAACGTGTTGGTGGAGAACCGACTGTGCACCACGGCGATCGCGGTGAGCAGCCGCTCGTCGGTCAGGTCGGTGAAGAACGCCGGCAACTGGCCGGCGGTGAGCATTCCCTTGTACACCAACGTTCGCGCGGACAGCGACGGGAAGTAGGCGCCGCAGCCGGCGACGGCGGTCTCGCGTTCGGCGCGCTTGCGCAGGCAGAAGGTGATCCGGTCCAGGTCGATCCCGGCGGGCTGGTGGCCGGTCGAGTCCGGTGTGCCGGCGACGAACAGCATGGCGAAGTGCGGCATCACCGACAGCGCGCTCGGCCCGACGTCGGCGGCCTCCGGCGTGACGGGGACGTCCCGCCAGCCGAGGACGCGCAGGCTCTCCTCGTCCGCGATGCGTTCCACGATCTCGACCGCCCTGGCCCGGTCCCGCGCGTCGGTGGGCAGGAACGCGATGCCGGCCGCGTAGGCGCTGGCGCCGTCGACGGGCGCGGGCAGGTCGAAATCCACCGCGCCGCGCAGCAGTTCGTCGGGCAGTTGCAGCAGGATGCCGCCGCCGTCGCCGCTGGTGGGTTCCGCACCCGCGGCACCCCGGTGTTCCAGGTTCGCCAACGCCGTCAGCGCGTCGGACACGATCCGGTGCGACCTGCGACCCCGGATGTCGGCGACCATCGCCACACCACAGGCGTCATGCTCCACGGTGGGGTCGTACAGGCCCTGCGGGGCGGGGATGGCGGAGAAGATCACAGCCAGACCTCCCTCGTCGTCCTCGTGGTGAACTCGGGATGGTGGTCCCGGACGGGACGACGGCGGCCCGTGCGTTTGTTGACGTGACTCTAACAGCCAGGAAACATTCCGACACCTACGAACGAGTGATCCAGGTCATCAGCAGGTAACGAATTGGCTGATCCAGACGATGTGCCCGTTACGCCTGTGGAACGTTCGTCTCGTTAAGTATAGCTTCCGGCCTGGTTGCCGGGCGTGTGCGCTGGTCAGGCGCATGGTGGTGTAGCGTTCCATGCCGATCGGTGACGAAGTCCGGTGTGATCCCGGCGCTGTCCCGCAACTGTGATGACTCCCTAGGGGGCCGAGCCAGGTCGCGCACCGTTCATCTCCGCCCACCGCCCCCGGAGCAGGGGCGCGGCGCTGCCGAACGGCCTAGACGCCCCGGCCGACCGCGCGCCCGCGCCGGCCGAGACACCAGAGGATGTCATGCCGGTTCGGTCCCATCGGTTACTTTCCGTCCTGTTCATCGCGGTCTGCGTGACACTGGCCGGCTGCGCCAGTCACCCGGCGACCGCGCCAGCCACGGCCACGCAACCGAAACGCATCGTGTCGCTGGACTCGTCCAGCACTGAGATCCTGTTCGCCATCGGCGCCGGCCGCCAGGTCGTGGCCGTGGACAAGGATTCCGACTACCCGGCGAGCGTGCCGAAGTCCTCGTTGGACGCCACGAAGCCCAATGTGGAGGCGATCGCCGCGTATCACCCCGATCTGGTCATCACCGGCTACGACACGAACGGCCTGGTGAGCTCGCTGCGCCGGATCGGCGTCCGGGTGCTGCTGGAGCCGGCGCCTTCGACAGTGGACGGTGCCTACTCGGTGTGGACCGGCATCGGCCGGGCCACCGGCCACCTGGCCGCCGCGCGCCGGCTGGTGGCGTCGACCCAGCGGCAGCTCGCGTCGATCGTCGCCGCGGCACCGCATCCGGCCACACCGCTGCGCTACTACTACGAGCTCGACCAGACCTACTACACGGCCACGTCGCACACGTTCATCGGCGCCCTGCTGGGCAGGTTCGGCATGACCGACATCGCCGACCCCGCCGACACCAAGGCGTCCGGCGGCTACCCGCAACTGTCCGCGGAACGGGTGCTGGCGGCGAATCCGCAACTGGTGTTCCTGGCGGACAGCCAGTGCTGCGGGCAGAACGCGGCCACCGTGGCGGCCCGGCCGGGCTGGGCCGCGCTGGCGGCGGTGCACGACGGCGGTGTGGTGGCGCTGAACGACGACATCGCGTCCCGCTGGGGACCGCGGATCGTCGACCTGATGCGCACGGTGTCCGCCGCGATCACCAGAGTCACCGCACATGCCGACTGATTCCGTTGTCCGGCAAGGGAAAACCCGGCTGCGTCCACTGGTGTTGGGTGGTGCCGTGGTGGTGCTGCTCGCCGTCGTGCTGGGTTCGGTGCTGCTCGGCGCCGTCGACCTGGGCACCGGCCGGGTGCTCGGCGAGATCGGCGCCGAACTGACCGGTGGGCGGTCACCGCTGAGCAGCCAGGAGTCGGCGATCCTGTGGCAGTTGCGGGTACCCAGGGTGGTGCTGGGCACGCTGGTCGGTGCGGCGCTGGCCGGTTCCGGCGCCGCCTACCAGGGTGTGTTCCGCAATCCCCTGGCGGACCCGTACCTGCTGGGCGCGGCGGCCGGCGCCGGCATGGCGGCCACCATCGTCGTGGTCGGCTTCCCCGCGCTGACCGCGACCACCGGGTACGTCGGCGCGCTGCCGGCGGCCGCGTTCGCCGGCGCGATCGGCGGGGTCCTGCTGACCTGGGCGCTGGGCCGGTCCGCCGGGCGCGGCACGGCAACGCTGGTGCTGGCTGGCGTCGCCGTCACCGCGTTCCTCACCGCTGTGCAGACGTTCGTGCAGCAGTTGAACACCGACACGCTGCAACGGGTCTACTCGTGGGTGCTGGGCGGGCTGGCCACCACCGGCTGGCACGATGTGCTGCTCGCGCTGCCCTACATCGCGGTGGGCGCGGTCGTGCTGTGCCTGTCCGCGCGCCGGCTGGACGTGCTGGCGCTGGGTGACGACGAGGCGGCGGCGCTGGGCGTGCGCCCCGGCCGGACCCGGCTGGTGGTGCTGGGCGCGGCGTCCCTGGCCACCGCGGGCGCGGTGGCGGTCAGCGGGCTGATCGGGTTCGTCGGGATCGTGGTGCCGCACCTGGTGCGGCTGCTGTTCGGCGGCACCTACCGGGTCGTGGTGCCGCTGTCACTGGTCGGCGGCGCGGTCTTCCTGGTGGTGGCGGACGTGGTGGCGCGGACCGTGCTGGCGCCGGCCGAACTGCCGATCGGCGTGGTCACCGCGTTCACCGGTGCGCCGTTCTTCGTGGTCGTGCTGCGGGCCAGGGCACGGTGACGGCGATGACGCTGCGGCTGGTGGACGTGTCCGCGGGTTACGGCGGGCGGACCGTGGTGTCCGGGGTGTCCGTGTCGGTGCCGGCCGGCCGGTGGCTGGCGGTCATCGGACCCAACGGCGCCGGCAAGTCGACGCTGCTCAAGGCGGTCGCCGGGCTGGTGGAGCGCACCGGGCAGGTGTGGCTGGACGGCCGGGACGTCGGGCGGCTGCCGCACCGGGACCGGGCCAGGGCGATCGGGTACGCCCCGCAGATCCCGGCCCTGCCGCCGGAGTTGACCGTGGCCGACTACGTGCTGCTCGGCCGCACCCCGTACCTGCGGCCGTTGGCCGGGGAGAGCGGGGCCGACCTGGCCGTGGTGGACGAGGTGCTGGCCAGGCTGGACCTCACCGGGTTGGCCGGGCGGCGGCTGCACGCGCTGTCCGGCGGTGAGCGGCAGCGGGCGGTGCTGGCCAGGACCCTGGCCCAGCGGGCCGGGCTGCTGTTGCTGGACGAACCGACCAGCGGCCTGGACGTCGGGCACGCGCAGGCCACGCTGGAGTTGCTGGACCGGCTGCGCACCCAGGACGGCACCACGGTGGTGAGCACGCTGCACGACCTGACGCTGGCCGGGCAGTACGCGGACGAACTGCTGCTGCTGGCCGGCGGCCGGCCGGTCGCGTCCGGACCGCCGGCGACGGTGCTGACCGCACCGCTGCTGGCCGAGCACTACGCGGCCGACGTCGAACTGCTCACCACCAGCAGGGGCCAGCTCGTGGTGGCGCCGCGCCGGTGACCTACTCCCGGGAGACCGGCGTCTCGGCCTGTTCCGCTTCGGCTTCCACCCGCTCCGGCTCGTCCTCGGCGCCTACGTCGGACGTGACGTCCGATGTGTCCTCTGTGGACTTCTCGGCGAGTTCCGCCGCCGCGACGGCACCGGCGAACGCCGCCGGGTCCTCCCTCGGACCACGGCTGCGGGCCAGGACGAAGTACACGACCGCGCAGACGAAGAGCAGCGACATCGTCCACACGTTGACGCGGACGCCGAAGATGCGGGTGGCCTGGTCGGTGCGCATCAGCTCGATCCAGAACCGGCCGAACGCGTAACCGGCGACGTACAGGGCGAACGCGCGGCCGTGCCCGAGCCGCAGCCGGCGGTCGGCGACCACGACCAGCACGGCGATCAGCAGGTCCCAGATCAGCTCGTACAGGAACGTCGGATGCACCACCTGGAACTGCGACGTGTTGACCGCGACGCCGTCCAGGTTGTCCGGCAGGCCGGTGGCCGGGTTGACCCGCTGGAAGATCTCCAGGCCCCAGGGCAGCCTGGTCGGGCCGCCGAACAACTCCTGGTTGAAGTAGTTGCCGAGCCGGCCGATGGCCTGGGCGGTGACGATCGCCGGGGCCGCCGCGTCGGCCATGAACGGCAACGGCACGCCCTTGCGCCGGCAGGCGATCCACGCGCCCAGCGCGCCCAGCGCGATGGCGCCGGGGATGCCCAGGCCGCCGTCCCAGATCTTGAACGCGCCCACCCAGTCCTTGCCGGCGCCGAAGTACCGCCACCAGTCCGTCGCCACGTGGTACAGCCGGCCGCCGACCAGGCCGAACGGCACCGCCCACACCGCGATGTCCACGACGGTGCCCTTGGCCCCGCCCCGGGCGACATAACGCCGTTCACCCCACCAGATGGCGACGACGATGCCCACGATGATGCACAGCGCGTAGGCCCGGATCGGTATCGGTCCGAGGTGCCACACGCCCTGCGGCGGGCTCGGGATGAAGGCCAGGAACGGTCCAGTGACATGCCTCACGGGACCACCGTAGCCGCAGCCTGTGAATTGACCGTCAACGACCTGGTAACGGTTCGTGGCCGTCAGGCCGTGGCGGCGAGCGGGTGCCGGACGCCTTCGGCCAGCTCAGCGGTCAGGGCGGCGAGCGCTTCGGTGCCCTCGTCGGCCTTGGCGACGAACGCCGAACCGACGATGACCCCGTCCGCGACCGAGGCCAGTTCCGCGGCCTGCGCGCCGGACCGGACGCCGAGGCCGACCGCGATCGGCAGGTCGGTGTGCGCCCGGATGCGCTGGACCAGGGGCGCCGCCGCCGAGCTGACCGTGTCCCGGGCGCCAGTGACGCCCATCAGCGACGCCGCGTACACGAAACCGCTGGTCACCGCCGCCGTGCTGGCGATCCGTTCCTCGGTGGAGGACGGCGCGAGCAGGAAGATCCGGTCCAGGCCGTGTGCCGCCGACGCGGCCAGCCACTCGTCGGCCTCGTCCGGGATCAGGTCCGGGGTGATGACGCCCAGGCCGCCGGCCGCCGCCAGGTCGCGGGCGAACACGTCCACGCCGTAGTGGTAGACGGGGTTCCAGTAGGTCATCACCAGCGGCCGCCCGCCCGCCGCCGCGACCGACTCGACCACGCCGAACAGGTCGCGCAGCCGGAAGCCGCCGCGCAGCGACCGCTCGGACGACGCCTGGATGGTCGGGCCCTCCATCACCGGGTCGGAGAACGGCATGCCGATCTCCACCACGTCACAGCCGGACTCCACCATCGTGGCCAGCGCCCGTTTCGAGCCCTCCACCGTCGGGCAGCCGGCGGTGAGGAAGCCGATCAGCGCGGCCCGGCCCTCGGCTCTGGTCGTGGCGAACAGCTCCGCCAGGCCACCGGCCATCACAGCTCACCTTCCGGGACCAGGTTGAAGTACTTGTTCGCGGTGTCCATGTCCTTGTCGCCGCGGCCGGACAGGTTCACCAGGAGCACCGCGTCCGGGCCGAGCTCCTTGCCGATGCGCAGCGCGCCGGCCAGCGCGTGGGCCGACTCGATGGCCGGGATGATGCCCTCGGTGCGGGACAGCAGGCGCAGCGCCTGCATCGCCTCGTCGTCGGTCACCGACTGGTACTCGGCGCGGCCGCTGTCCTTCAGCCAGGCGTGTTCCGGCCCGACGCCCGGGTAGTCCAGGCCGGCCGAGATCGAGTACGCCTCCAGCACCTGGCCGTCGTCGTCCTGCAGCAGGTAGGAGCGGGAGCCGTGCAGCAGGCCGGGCGTGCCCTCGCCGAGGGCGGCGCCGTGCTCGCCGGTCTCGATGCCCTTGCCCGCCGGTTCCAGGCCGACCAGGCGGACGCCGGGGTCGTCGAGGAAGCCGTGGAAGATGCCGATCGCGTTGGACCCGCCGCCGACGCACGCGGTGACCACGTCCGGCAGCCGGCCCACCCGCTCCAGCACCTGGGCGCGCGCCTCGATGCCGATGACCCGGTGGAAGTTGCGCACCATCAACGGGAACGGGTGCGCGCCGGCCGCCGTGCCGAGCACGTAGTGGGTGTCCGCGACGTTGGTGACCCAGTCGCGGAACGCCTCGTTGATCGCGTCCTTCAGGGTGCGCGAGCCGGCGGTCACCGGGACCACCTCGGCGCCCAGCAGCCGCATCCTGGCCACGTTCAGCGCCTGCCGGCGCATGTCGACCTCACCCATGTAGATGGTGCAGTCGAAGCCCATCAGCGCGGCGGCCGTGGCCGTGGCGACGCCGTGCTGGCCGGCGCCGGTCTCCGCGATGACCCGCCGCTTGCCCATCCGCTTGGTGAGCAGCGCCTGGCCCAACACGTTGTTGATCTTGTGCGAGCCGGTGTGGTTCAGGTCCTCGCGCTTGAGCAGGACGCGGGCGCCGCCGGCGTGCTCGCTGAACCGGGGCACGTCGGTGAGCAGCGACGGCCGGCCGGCGTACTCGCGCAGCAGGCGGTCGAACTCACCGAGGAAGTCCGGGTCGATCCTGGCCTTGTCGTACTCGGCGGCGAGTTCGTCCAGCGCCGAGATCAGCGCCTCCGGCAGGAACCGGCCGCCGAACGGCCCGTAGTAGCCGCGGGTGTCCGGATCGCGGGAATGGTCCTGGGCGCGCGCCGTGTCGGTCTGGGACATGGGTCTCCTCGGTCAGCGGGCCGGCCGCGGACAGGCCGGGTGCGAACCGGCCGTCACCAGTTGCACCACGGCGGTCTTCGGGTCGGCGCTGGTCACCAGGCCCTCGCCGACGAGGACGGCGTCCGCGCCGTAACCGGCGTAGGCCATCAGGTCGGCCGGGCCGCGCACCCCGGACTCGGCGATCTTCAGCACCTCGAACGGCAGTCCGGGCGCGATCTTGCCGAACACCTCCCGGTCGACCTCGAGGGTGTGCAGGTTGCGCGCGTTGACGCCCATCACCTTGGCGCCGGCCTCCAGCGCGCGATCCGCCTCCTCGGCGGTGTGCACCTCGACCAGCGCGGTCATGCCGAGCGACTCGACCCGGTCCAGCAACGCCTCCAGCGCGTTCTGCTCCAGGGCGGCGACGATCAGCAGGATCATGTCGGCGCCGTGCAGCCTGGCCTCGTGCACCTGGTAGGGGCTGATGATGAAGTCCTTGCGCAGCACCGGAATGTCCACAGCGGCCCGGACGGCGTCCAGATCGTCGAGCGAACCGCCGAACCGGCGCTGCTCGGTCAGCACGCTGATCACCCTGGCGCCCGCGGCCGCGTAGTCCTTGGCCAGTTCCGCCGGTTCCGGGATGTCCGCGAGTTCGCCCTTGGACGGGCTGCGCCGCTTCACCTCCGCGATGACACCGACGCCCGGCGCGTTGAGCGCCGCGATGACGTCCTTGGGCGGCGGCGCCTTGGCGGACATCTCCTTCAGTTGGTCGAACGGCAGGGCCGCCTCGCGGACCGCCAGGTCCTCGCGCACCCCGTCGACAATCGACTCCAGAACACTCATGCGACCGCCTCGCTGCCCATCGGCAGGCGCATTCGAGGACTCGCCGTGCTCTCGCGCACGGTCACCCAGCGTGTCAACTCGGATACTGTGCCGACCCTGTCAGGTTGTGGACTCGCACCAGCGCACTCCAAGTTGCTCACGCCATATCCCCTTCCCACCGCAAGGATGCTAACCCCGGCCACCTCGCGGCTCCGTTGAGGGTTGGTGGAATCTCAGGTCACTCGTTCGCCGTCGGGTCGCGACCCTCGGACAGTGCCTGCCACAGTTCGGCATCCGGATCGCGGTGCCGGCGGGCGGCGGACGGTGTCTGGTAACCGCCGCCCATCCGGGGCAGCTCGGTGGCGTGCCGGACCACGAGCTCGGCGGCGACGGCGACGAACAGTCCGGCCAGCACGGCGAGCACGTGGCCGGAGACCACCTGCGACAGCGGGTAACCGTCCGGATGCGCGCCGAACACCGAGCCCGCATCCCGTGCGCCGAACCAGACGGCGGCCAGGCCGGCGATCCCGACCAGCACGCCCACCACACGCCGCCACCAGCCGCCGATCGCCAGCACGGCGGCGATCGCGGCCACCGCGACGACGGCCAGCGGCACCAGCGCGGTGGCGACCTGGCCGCCCTTGCGGCTGACCACGACGGTGCCGCGCAACGGGGTCAGCTCACGGGACCACGTCCAGGTGAGCCGCGACGACAGCCACAGCCCGGCGGCGCCCAGCACGAGCAGTCCGACCACCGTCCACAAGCGACGGACGTCGGGGCGGCGGGCGGTCCGCCGCCCG
>DATEPR010000157.1:0-6612 GCA_035273045.1 Pseudonocardiaceae bacterium
TCACGTGCCCGCCGGGCACCGCGTACGCCGCCGACCGGGCACCGGACGGGCAGATCAGCGCGCCCGGCACCGGCTCCGGCACACCGACGGCGGGGAGTTCGCTGGCGAGGGCGACAGCGAGCTCCCCGTCCGTCGGGCCGCACCCGGCATGGGTGCTGCCGGCGCCATGGCCGGCACTCCCGGCGGCGGCGCCCCCCTGCAAAGGCGACGTCGTCGGGAAACTCGGTTCCTGCCGGGTCACGCCGGGCCCGGCCAGTTCCGGTCCCACGGTGTGACCGTTGGCGCGGCCGCCGCTGGTCCGATTCGGCGCCACGGCGACCGCGGTGGTGCCACCACCACTGAGAGTGTGCCCGAAGCCGCCCGCGCCGAAAACCAGACCCACCGCGAGCAGCACGACCGCGAGTCCACCACCACTGGCAAGGACCGCGCGCCTACGCTGCGTAACCTTCCGGGACGCGGTCGCCACGTCGTGCTCGTCGAAGGACGCGGGCGGTGCCTGCCCGGCCACGGCCCGGAACAGCTCAGCGAGCTGCCGCTCGTCCACCCACGTCACCTCCCCTGCCGGTCAGCCGGCGAATCTCAGGTCGTCCAGCGTGTCACCCAGTTCGGCGCGCAACGCGGCCAGCCCGCGCGCCGTCTGGCTCTTCACGGTGCCCTCGGTGCAGCCCAGCACCTCGGCGACACCGGCGACGTCGAGCCCGTCGAGGAACCGCAGCACCAGCACGGCACGCTGCCTCGGCGGCACCCTGCGCAGCGCCGCGAGCAGCGCGGCCCTGGTCGCCACGGTGTCGCCGACGTCCGGCGCCCCGGTGGGCCGCTCCGGCACCTCATCGGTGAACCGCTCCCTTCGCCACGGCCGCCTCGACTCGTCGACCACCGCGTGCACCAGCGTCCGCCGCAGGTAGGCGTCCAGGGCACCCCGGTCGCGGATCTTGCGCCACCGCCGGTGCAACGACACGAAAGCGGTTTGCGCCAGATCGTCCGCGCGATGCCAGTCGCCACAGAGCAGGTACGCGCTCCGCCGCACGGCGTCCCGCCGGGCCACGAAGAACTCCGCGAACTCCTGCTCGTCGCGCTGGTCCACGCGAACTCTCTCCGCTCGTGTCCGTTCGTCCGGTAGACGGTGGGCAACCGGCGCCGGGTTGCACGGGTGAGGTGCCCCGTTCCCGCCCGACTGTCGCACGCCTCGCACCAAAGGAGGGTGCCCGGGGTCCGTGGATATGTGATGTGATCGAGCTGTGACCACCTACGAGCCCATCGACCTGCGGTCGGACACCGTGACCCGGCCCGACCGCGTGATGCGCGCCGCCATGGCGGACGCCGAGGTCGGCGACGACGTCCTGGAACGCGACCCCACCATGCGCCGCCTGGAGGAGCGGGTCGCCGACCTGCTCGGCACGGAGGAGTCGCTGTGGGTGCCCAGCGGCAGCATGGGCAACCTGATCGCGCTGATGGACCACCTGGACCGCGGCGACGTGTTCCTGGCCACCCGCGGCACCCACGTGCTGGGCCACGAACTGGGCTCGTCGGCGTGGCTGGCAGGTGGCATGCCGGAGATCCTGGACTGGACCGGCGGGCCGGGCCGGACCACGGACGGCGCGATCCGGGCGGCGGCCGCCGGCAGCGGCGGCGCCTACTACGAGCTGCGCGTGAAGCTGCTGTGCCTGGAGAACACGCACAACGAGGCCGGTGGCGCGGTCACCCCACCGGACGAGCACTGCCGGCTGGTGGCCGCGGCGCGGGACTGCGGGCTGGCCGTGCACCTGGACGGGGCCCGGCTGTGGAACGCCTCGGTGGCGCTGGGCGTGCCGCCGGCCGCGCTCACCGTGGGCGCCGACACCGTGCAGGTGTGCCTGTCCAAGGGGCTGGGCGCACCGGTCGGCTCGATGGTCGCGGGCAGCGCGGAGTTCGTCGCGCGGGCGCGTCGGCTGCGCAAGATGCTCGGCGGCGGAGTGCGGCAGGGTGGCGTGCTGGCGGCGGCCGGCCTGGTCGCGCTGGACCGGATCGACGACCTGGCCGCCGACCACGAGAACGCCGTCCGGCTCGCCGCCGGCCTGACCGAACTGGGCTGGCAGGTCAGCACCCCGGCCACGAACATCCTGCTGGCCGCCGTCGCCGACGTGCCGACCACCCTGGACCAACTGGCCGGCCTGGGCGTGCTGGCCACCAGCATCGGCGGCCAGATCCGGTTCGTGACCCACCGGGACGTGTCCGCGGCGGACGTCACCGAGGTGCTGGGGCGGATCAAGGCCGCCCGCTGACCGCGGGCGGCCCGCCGGTCAGCGGCCGAGCCGCTTCTGCTGCGACCGGTTCTTGATGGCCATGTATCCCGCCGTGCCGACGAACGCGATCGCGCCCACCACCGCCAAGATGACCAGGCCCTTGATCACCACGCCGAGGACGACGAACGCCAGCCAGATGACCAGTAGCGCGCCGATCACCTTGAGCAACATGACAGCCTCCCCGTTCACCGTTGCGAGAATCTCACTGACCGAACGATCCGGGACGGGTCCCGGTTCCCGGCAGCCAGTTCCGCAGCCGATCCAACGCCACGTGCATGTCGTCGGTGGGGCCCGCATACGACATCCTCACGAACCTACCCCCGTCCACCGGGTCGAAGTCGATACCCGGCGCGACCGCCACACCGGTGTCGGCCAGCAGCCGGCGACACCACTCCATCGAGTCCGACGTGAGATCTGACACGTCCGCGTAGATATAGAACCCGCCGTCGGCCGGCGCCACCCGATCGACGCCCAGCTCGGCCAGGCCACTCAACAGGATGTCCCGGTTCACCCGGTACCGGGCCACCTCCGCGTCGACCTGGGCATACGACTCCGGATCGAACGCCGCAACCCCGGCCCGCTGCGGCAACGCCGGCGGGCACACGGTGAAATTGCCGGACAGCGCCGACACGGCCGATCGCAACCGCTCCGGCACCAGCATCCAGCCCAGCCGCCAACCGGTCATGCACCAGTACTTCGAGAACGAGTTCACCACGATCGCCTCGCGCGACGTCCGCCACGCGCTGTCCACGGAGGCGCCGAACGTGATGCCGTGATAGATCTCGTCACTCACCAGCCGCACGTCATGCGCCGCACACCAGTCCGCGATCGCGGCCAACTCGTCCGGCGGCAACACCGTGCCGGTCGGATTGGCCGGACTGGCCAGCACCACACCCCGCACCGGTTCGGCCAACTCGTCCAGCATCGCCACCGTCGGCTGGAACCGGCTCTCCGGCCCGCACGGCAGGTCGACCACCTCACAACCCAACGCGGACAGGATGTTCCGGTACGCCGGATAACCCGGCCGGCCCAACGCCACCCGGTCACCCACGTCGAACGCGGCCAGGAACGCCAGCAGGAACGCGCCCGACGAGCCGGTGGTGATCACCACGTCGTCACCGGTCACCGGCAGGTCGTGGGTGCGGACGTAGTGGCCGGCGATCGCGGCGCGCAACTCGGGCAGGCCAAGCTGTTCGGTGTAGCCCAACGGGTCGTCCCGCAGCGCCCGCGCGGCCGCCTCGACCACCGGGGTCGGCGCGCCGGCCGACGGCTGCCCGGCGCCCAGGGACACCACGTCACCGTGGGTGCGCTGCCGCTGCTTGGCCGCCGTCAACACGTCCATCACGTGGAATGGGGCGACGGCGGACCGGCGGGCCGCCGACCGGCCGCTGAGGTGTTCGAGCATGCCGGCAGCCTACGATCAGCTAGTAACCCACATAGGCGTGGCCGGAGTGCACGGCAACGATGCCTGGCACGTTCTCGATCGAACCGTAGCGAGACAACGCATACCGGACACCCGCGATGATGTTGTCCACCGGGTTGTAGATGTTCCCGTGCCCCGGCAGCGCGTGCGCCTGGAACGTCGAGTCGATCGTCTGCATCAGCCCCTTGGACGGGTGCCCCGCCTGGGCATTGCTGTTCCCGGTCAGGAAGATGTGGTCGTCCTCGCGCGCCGTCCAGGTGCCCAGGTCGGTCGTGACGCACCAGACGTCGGCGCGGCCGGCCGGCTCGCTGGTCAGGGACGCGCCGGTCACGATCGGCGTGTTGACCCGCACGACCGCCTCCGGCCGCCAACTCTCGTGCTCCACGGCGCGCCGGACGCCGAGCACCCGCGGCCGCTGTCCGGACAGGTAGACGGCCAGCGCGATGGCGTCGAGGACCGTCCCGGGAGCCTGGTGGATGCCGACCCGCGGCCGGGTGTAGCCGGATCTCATGTGGCGGGAGCCCTCGGCGTCGGTGACCGCCTCCAGCCACGCCTCGCGCTGTGACGTGGACATCGCGAGAACCTGGTGGACCGCGTCGGACCTGGGATGCCAGCCGAGGATCGCCGCCTCACGCACGCTGACGTCCAGCCGCGCCGGTGTGTCCGCGGGCGCGGCGAGCAGCAGCCGGTCCCGCGACCGAATCTCCCCGGTGGCGACCATGCCGGCCTCGGTCGCGTAGCCGGCCCGCTGCGGCTGCCGCTCGGTGCCGTGCGCCTTCGCGAGGTGGATCCGCAGGCCGCCCTGGGTCGTCCTGCCCCGCCGCCGGGTTCCGGACGGCCAGTCGCACCAGGGGCAGTCGTCCGGCAGTGCCGGCTTGCCGAGCGTGATCCGGGGCAGGTTCAGCCAGCGGTGGTTCGGCGTCGTCGTGGCGTACCAACGGGTGTTGCCGACGCGGACCAGCGGCGCGTCCTGGTGGTGCACGACCCGGGTGATCCTGGTCCAGCCGCTGCGCCCGGAGCCGGGGTCGTAGCCGATGGTGTGGTCGCCGACCCGGACCTCGTCGTGCTTCAGCCAGCCACGCCGGGTGAGGATCATGGTGGACAGCGGCACGCAGTCCCAGTTGTTCACGGCGTTCGGGTTTCCGCCGGATTCGTGCTGGATGATCGTCCAGATGTCGTTGGCGTTCAGTTCGCTGGCCGGCACGCCGTTGGCTTCCAGGATCTTGATGGCCTCCTGGATCCACTGCTGGACGTTGCCCGGCGGTGGGCTGGACGGTGGGCCGCCGCTGGGTCCCATGCCGCCGCCACCGCTGAAGCCGCCGCCACCGGTTCCGCCGCCACCGCCGCCTCCGCCGCCGATCGAGTGGCTGGAGTAGCTGGCCGGGGTCGTGCCGACTGGGGGCGGTGCCTCGGCGGGCACCGGCAGTGAGGAGAACTTGGGGCTGAAACCGCTGTGCGCCTTGCGCAACTTGCCGGCGGCGGTGCCGAGTGCGGCGTTGATGCTGTGCACCTGGCTGGTGATGGCGCCGCTGTTGTCCGCGACGGCGGCGGACGCGGCGTGTTCCTGCTCGGCCGGTGTGGGGTGCGGTGGTGTGGTGCCGTAGCCGGCGAGGTTGGTCTTGTAGTCGGTGAGGATCTGTTCGAACAGCTTCTCCAGTGAGCTCTTGCCCTCGGTGAGCGTGCGCGCGGCCTGGTGCAGTGCGGTCGCGCCGGCGGTGAGCGCGCCGTGTCCGGAGTGGCCGGCCTGGTTGAAGCGGTTCATGTAGCCGCGGAAGGCGTCCGCGGTGTCGCCGTGCCAGGTGTGCAGGTCGGCCACGGCGTTGCCGACGGCCCTGGTGCAGCCGTCGGCGGTGCCCGCCGCCTTGGTCAGGTCGTCGGCCAGGCCGGTGATCGACCCGGGATTGGCCGTGTACACCGGTTTCGCCGCGTTGGCCACGCTCTCGCCCGCGCCACCGGGCAGTGCGGCAACCTCGTCCCTCGCCGTCACGAATCGGCCCCCAAACCCTCAGACCCGTTCAGTGGTGAACGAGCGCTTGTTGTTCTGCTCGGTGTCCGCGTTGTGCGTCAGGTTCTGGTCCAGGGCACGCTCGATGGCGCCGACCAGCGACTCGGCCTTGGCGTACTCGCGGCGCACCGACGAGCACAGCGCCGCGGCGGCCTGTGCCACGGCGGCGGAGTTGGGCAGGGTGCCGAACATGCCGGCGGCGACGCTGTCCGGCACGGCGTCGCCGACGCTGCCGAACTTGCCCGCCTCGGCGCCGATCGCCTGCCGTGCCTGGCCGATGTCGGCGGCGTTGTAACTGGACGCACCCACCGCTCTCGCCCCCTTCGCCGGTTCGCTGGAGATCGGACGGTGCCACGCCGCGTCCGGTTCCCGTCACATTCTGTCCGCTCGGGCGGTCCGGTCACACCTCGTCGAGCAATTCCCACACGGCGGTGGCCATCGCCCGGTTGTCGGCGGGCGTGACCGTCGCCCACACCTGGCCGTCCGCGCTGGGCCGGGTCAGGTACAGGTAGCGGCCGCTTCCGGTGTCGTGGAACGCGACCACGCGGCCGGCCCGGTGGGTGACCCGGCCAGCGGCGGTGCGTTGGGCGCCGAACTGGCCACGTCCCACCATGCCGTCGAACATGCCGGCCAGCACCTGCGCCTTGGTCAGCGGCACGCCCAGATCGGTCAACTCCACCACTAGCGACCGGGGATCGCCGCCGGCCGCCTTGTCCGCCGAGCGCAACAGTTCCAGCGGCACGCTGGTGGAGCGGCCGTGGCCGGCGGGGCACTCGCCGGCGATCGACACGATCGCCTCGACCAGCGACGTCTCCCGGGCCGGGATGAGCCACACCTCGCCGCGGTCCACCACGGCCAGCACGGCGTCCCGGCCGGACTGGGCGGCCAGGCCCCTGATCTCC
>DATEPR010000158.1:0-4809 GCA_035273045.1 Pseudonocardiaceae bacterium
CGGCCGCGCCACGGCGTCCGGATCGACGCCCGCCTCCAGCAGCCGGGCGGCCGCCAGGTGGGTGGCCGGCGTGGCGCGGCGGAAGGAACTGGTGTCGGTGAGGATGCCGGCGTAGATGGCGCGGGCGGCCGGTTCGGTGAGCGGCGCGCCGAGTTCGTCCACCAGCCGCAGGACGAGGCCTGCGGTGGCCTCGGCGTGGTCGTCCAGGACGTTGACGGTGCCGAACTCGGCGGTCGCGAAGTGGTGGTCGATGACGACGACGTCACCGCCGGCGGCGCGGGTCGCGGCGACCCGGTCGGCCAGCGGCCCCAACCGGTCCACGCTGCCGCAGTCGAGCACGACGAGGGTCCGCGGCGCCGAGGGCACGGCGTCGGCCGGCACGAACAACCCGGCGTCGTCCAGGTGCCGCAACGACTCCGGCACGGCCGACGGGCTGCCGAACGACACGCGCACCGACGCGCCCCGGTCGCGCAGCACCATGCCGAGCCCGACCGCGCTGCCGAAGGCGTCCGCGTCCGGGTTGACGTGTCCGAGCAGTGTCACGTCGGTCGCGTCGGCCAGCGCCGCCGCCGCGGCCTTGAGCTCCCCGGTCACGTCTGTACCCATGCCAAGCAAGCTACGCTCACACGCCTGATGAGCCAGTACGCAGCGATGATCTACCCGTCGGCCAACCGGGTCTACACCGAGTCGTCCGTGCGCCTGATGGCCGCCGAACTCAAGGTGTTCGACGCCGCCGCGCTCGGCGGGCGGGTCGGTGACGTCGAGGAGTCGGTGATCGGCGGAGTGCCGTACGTCACGTTCTCGGCGCCGCCGCTGGACGACCACGACGTGGCGCTGCTGTCGAACCTGTCCGCGCTGTACGCGTTGTTCAGTGTGGAAGGCGAGTTGTTGCGCCCGGTCGCGCTGCGGCCGCTGGACGTGTTCGACAGTGACCTGCTGACGATCCAGAAGTACTCGGGCAAGACGAACGAGTTGTTCACCAAACTGGTGCTGAACGTGACCGCGCTGAGCACCGACCGCCCGGCCGACCTGGTGGACGCGCGGCTGCGGGTGTTCGACCCGCTGTGTGGCCGGGGAACCACGCTCAACCAGGCGATGATGTACGGGTTCGACGCGGCCGGTCTGGACGTGGACGCGAAGGACTTCGACGAGTACGGCCGGTTCGTGCGCACGTGGTTGCGGAACAAGCGGATCAAGCACGACGCAAACGTCGTGCCGATCCGGCGGGAACACGCGCAGCTGGGGCGGCGGCTGGACGTGTCGCTGGGGGTGACGAAGGAGCGGTACAAGGCGGGCGACGTGCTGCGACTGTCCTATGTGAACGGTGACACGGTGCGGTCCGCCGAGTTCTTCCGGCCCGGTTCGTTCGACGTGGTGGTGACGGACGCGCCGTACGGGGTGCGGCACGGCAGCCGGGAGGAGCGGTTGTCGCGCACGCCGGTCCGGTTGCTGCGGGAAGCGATGCCGGGCTGGGTGAAGGTGTTGCGGTCCGGGGGCGCGGTGGGGATCGCGTGGAACACGCACGTGGCCGAGCGGGCGCAACTGGTGTCCATAGCGGAGGACGCCGGATTGACGGTGCTGGACGACGGGCCGTACCGGGCGTTCGCCCACCGGGTCGACCAGGCGATCGTCCGGGACGTCCTGGTGGCGCGAAAGCCCTGACCGGTGTCAGCCGCGGGCCACGATCAGCGGGCACGGCGCGTGGTAGACCAGCGCCTGGCTGGTCGAGCCGAGCACGACACCGGCGAAGGCGCCGCGGCCGCGGCTGCCCACCAGGAGTAGTTGCGCGTCCGCGGCGGCGGCCAGCAGGTTGACGATCGGGCGGCCGCGGGTGACGCGCCGGACGACCGTGACGTCGCGGTACTTCTCGGCCCAGCCGGCCAGCCGCTCGGCCAGCGACTCCATGCCGCGCTCGGACAGCACGTCCCAGTTGAGCGCCGGTTCCATTGCCACGTAGGCGGCGTCGGAGGCGTGCTCCAGCCAGGTGTGCACGGCGACCAGCTCGGTCCGGCGCAGCGACGCCTCCTCGAACGCCAACTCGATGGCCGCGTCGCTGGCCGGGGAACCGTCGACACCGACCACGACCGGTCCCGTCCGCCGGTCACCACCGCGGATCACCGCGACCGGACAGTGCCCCCGCGCCGCCAACGCCACGGCGGTCGAACCCACCAGCATCCCCCGGAAGCCGCCGAGGCCACGGGAGCCGACCACGACGAGCCGCGCCGAGCCGGACTCCTCGACGAGCGTCGGGATCGGCGGGCCGACCAGCACGGCGGTCGTGACGTTCAGGCCCGGCCGCTGTGTGACGAGGGTGGACCTGGTCTCGTCGAGGATGCGCTGGCTCTCGGCCTGGAGGCCGTCGATCAGGTCGGCGCTCAGGCCGATGTCGCCGACGTAGCCGCTGGCGACGGGCACCTGCATGACCGACACCAGCCGCAGCGGCACGCGCTTGCGCGCCGCCTCATCGGCGGCCCATCGCGCGGCCTCCAGCGCCGAGTCCGACCCGTCCACGCCCGCCACGATCGGCAGGCCAGTCACGCTGTCGCTCATGCGATCCAGGGTCGCCGGTAACCGGTGGGCGCACAACCGGAGGTCAGGCTGCCCGGGCTGTGTTGGCCGCTGGACGGCCAACACAGCTGCTCATGGCTCCCGCGCGTGTCGTCCGCCGGGTGGACGACACGCGGAGCCGGGCTTGTCGGGTGTCGGCCGCTGGACGGCCATGTCGGTGTTGGCTCGCTCGGATGATTCGACCGCTCGGCGGACGACACGCGGGATGGTTGCTACTGACTCGGTTGGCGGATTGAGGGCGGCGGAAGGCAACCGGCGCGGGGTTGTGTCGGCCACTGGACGGCCGACATGGTGCGAGCTCGCATGTCGTCCATTCAACGGCCAACACAAACGCCCGACGCCAGCTACTGGCCTCGCCGCGCCTGTTGACTACTCGCGGCCAAGATGAACGCTCCGGTGCCGGCCGCGAAGACAGCCGCCAGCGTGTCGACCATTCAACGGCCGATCGAACACCCCAACGCCAGCCCACAGGGCATCGGCCGCGCGTGTCGTCCATTGAGTGGCCGACATGAAAGCTCTAGCACCCGGCCGGGTCACGTCCCATCGAGTGGTGTAACTCGATCCACGTGAGACTCTGCAGCTCAGATCATGCCGTCAGCAGCTCCGGCGTGGCCAGCCCTGCTGCTGCTGGGCTGGTCAGAGCGGCCATGGTGGCCTCGGACAGGTAGCGTCGATCGCTGGTCTGCCACTCATCGTGCGCCTCGACCAGCACCGCCCCGGCCAGCCGCAGCAACGCCTCCGGGTTGGGGAACACGCCGACCACGTCGGTGCGGCGTTTGATCTCCTTGTTCACCCGTTCCAACGGGTTGGTCGACCAGATCTTCTTCCAGTGCGCCGGCGGGAACCCGGTGAACGCCAGCAGATCCTCGGCCGCCTCAAGCAGCATCGCTTCAACCTTGGGGGCTTGGCGGCCGACCATCGTGGCGATCACGCCGAGCTGGTCACGCACCATCGCCGCGTCGGGCTGGGCGAAGATCGTGCGGATCGCGGCGGCGACCATCTCCCCGGACGCCTTCGGGACCGTGGCCAGGACGTTGCGCAGGAAATGCACCCGACAACGCTGCCACGCCGCGCCGAGCAACACCGCGGCGATGGCCTGTTTCAGGCCGGTGTGCGCATCGGAGATGACCAAGGCCACCCCGCCCAGGCCGCGGGCCTTGAGCGAGCGCAGGAACGCCGTCCAGAACGCGCCGTCCTCGCTGTCGCCGACCGCGAACCCGAGGACTTCGCGCCAGCCGTCGCCGCGCACGCCGGTGGCGATCACCACGGCCTGCGAGACGCCCCGGTGGGCGACGCGGGCCTTGCAGTAGGTGGCATCCAGGAACACATACGGATAGCGGTGTTCGGCCAGGCTGCGGTCGCGGAACGCGCCGACCTCTTGATCGAGGTCGGCGCAGATGCGGGACACTTCGGACTTGGAGATGCCGCTGTCCGCGCCCAGGGCGCGGACCAGGTCATCGACCTTGCGGGTGGACACGCCGTGCAGGTAGGCCTCCATCACCACCGCGAACAGGGCCTGATCCACCCGGCGGCGCCGCTCCAACAGGCTGGGGAAGAACGAGCCGGTGCGTAGTTTCGGGATGCGTAGCTCCAGGTCGCCGGCGGTGGTGGTCAGGGTGCGGGGTCGGTGACCGTTACGCAGCGCGGTCCGCTCACCGCGGCGTTCATGCGGTGCGGCGCCGATCACCGCGGTCAGCTCGGCCTCGATCAACGCCTGGTAGATCGTCTCGGCGGCCTGGCGGACCCGGTCACCGACATCGGCGGCCTTGAGTGCGTCGAGTAACTCCAACAGGGCAGACTGGTCCAGGGCCATCGCGTGGGTGCCTTTCTACGAGTTTCTTGGCGGTTACTCGCAGAGATTCACGCGGTGGCCTCCTTCGTGCTGGTCAGACACGCCGAAGCACAGGCCAGGAGTTACACCACCCAGAGGGACGTGACCCCCGGCCGGAGGGCCATCCGCCGGCGTGTCGACCACCCAACGGCCAAACACAAATCCCGCAGCCAGACATGGGCACGCGCCGCGCGTGTCGTCCATTCAACGGCCGACATGAACCCGCCAGCGCCGGCATGTCGACCACCTAACGGCCAACACAAACGCTCCAACGCCGAACCGAAAGGAATCCGCCGGGTGTGTCGTCCATTGGGCGGCCGACATGAACGCTCCAGCGGCGGCCCAGACGGCGCCCTCCGGCGTGTCGGCCGTCAGGTGGTCGGTTCGGGCGGCTACTCCGGATCCGGGTC
>DATEPR010000159.1:0-2654 GCA_035273045.1 Pseudonocardiaceae bacterium
CGCAGGCCGCCGGTTCGCTGCCCTGTGACATCTACGGCGCGGCGGGCACGCCCTGCGTCGCCGCGCACAGCACCACGCGCGCGCTGTTCGGCGCGTACAACGGCCCGCTCTACCAGCTCACCCGGGCCGCCGACGGCGCCACCCACGACGTCGGTGTGCTCGGTGCCGGCGGCTACGCGAACGCCGGCGACCAGGACGCGTTCTGCAACGGCACCACGTGCGTCATCACCAAGATCTACGACCAGTCCGCACGGCACAACGACCTCACCGTCTCGCCGGCGGGCACGGCCGGGCCGGCCGACCGCGGCGCGGACGCCAGTGAGATCGCGGTGACCGCCGGCGGCCACAAGGTGTACGGCATCTGGATCTCCCCGCAGCACGGCTACCGCCACGCGGTCGGCTCGGGCGTCGCCCAGAACGGCCAGCCCGAGGGCATGTACATGGTGGCCAGCGGTACCCATGTCGGCTCCGACTGCTGCTTCGACTACGGCAACGCCGAGGCCCAGCCGGCGGACACCGGTAACGGCCACATGGACGCGGTGAGCATCGCCACCACCTGCTACTTCCCGCCGTGCACCGGCTCGGGTCCGTGGGTGGAGGCCGACCTGGAGAACGGCATGTTCCAGGGCGCCAACGGCTCGAACACCGCGAACCTCGGCAACAACAGCACGTACGTCACGGCCATGCTGAAGAACAACGGGCAGACGACGTACGCGCTCAAGGGCGGCAACTCCCAGTCCGGCGGCCTGAGTACCTGGTGGAACGGCGCCCTGCCGAACCGTGGCGGCTACATCCCGATGCACCAGGAGGGTTCGATCATCCTGGGTACCGGCGGGGACAACAGCAACCGCAACATGGGCACGTTCTTCGAGGGCGTGATGACCTCCGGCTACCCGACCGACGCCGCCGACAACGCGGTGCAGGCCAACATCGTCTCGGTCGGGTACAGCGGCCAGACCAACGTCCCGAACGGCCCGCAGGGCACCGTGACCGGCCCGGGCGGCAAGTGTGTCGACGTCGCGGCCGACGACACCGGCGCGAACGGCACGGCGGTCCAGCTGTGGGACTGCCAGAGTTACGCGGAGGACCAGCACTGGGCGCACTTCGCCGACAACTCGCTGCGCACGCTCGGCCGGTGCCTGGACGTCAACGGCAACGGCACGGCGAACGGCACGCCGGTGGAGCTGTGGGACTGCAACGGCGTGGGCGGCCAGAAATGGCTGCAGCAGGCGGACGGGTCACTGCGCAACCCGCAGTCCGGCCGCTGTCTCGACTCGCCGAGCGGCGCCACCGCCAACGGCACGCGCCTGCAGATCTACGACTGCAACGGCAGCGGCGCACAGAAGTTCGCGGTCAACGGCGGCGGCAGCGTGCTCGGTCCGGGCGGCAAGTGCGTCGACGTCGCGGCCGACGACACCGGTGGCAACGGCGCGGCCGTCCAGGTGTGGGACTGCCAGTCCTACGCGGTGGACCAGCACTGGTTCCACAACGCCAACGGCTCGCTGCGCACGCTGGGCCGGTGCCTGGACGTCAACGGCAACGGCACGGCGAACGGCACGCCGGTGGAGCTGTGGGACTGCAACGGCGTGGGCGGCCAGAACTGGGTCCAGCAGGCCGACGGTTCGCTGCGCAACCCGCAGTCCGGCCGTTGCCTGGACTCGCCGAGCGGCGCCACCGCCAACGGCACGCGCCTGCAGATCTACGACTGCAACGGCAGCGCGGCGCAGAAGTTCGCGCTGAGCTGAGGCGGCGTTCCGGGCCGGGGGCCGGCCGGGTCACCGGCCCGGCCCCCGGGGTAGGCCGGAACCGGCCCGCGGCGGTCAGACGAACAGGGCGGCCATCTCCCGGCGAGCGACCAGCTCGGCCATCTCCTCGTCGGACGGCCGCCGCTCGAACCGCTCCGCCGCGTCCAGCAGCTTCGGCAGGATGTCGACGTCGCCGGTGGTGAGCAGGAACGCGTCCGGGCGGCCGAGCACCCAGTGCACCGCCCGGTCGATGTCGGCCTGCTCCCGCAGGGGTTCGTACCAGGTGGAGGCGGTCGCCGGGCGGCCGTCCCAGCGACGCAGGGCGAGGCTCTTGATGGTCTGCAGGGCGACGTCGCGTTCCGCGCACACCGCGGCGAGCGCCTCGAACGTCTCCGCGTAGCGCGGGTCCTGCATCTGCACCCAGTTGTACGGCGCCAGCACCGAATCGAACGGGAAGCGCTCCAGGCTGCGCCGGTGCATCTCCGGTACGGACAGGCCGTGGCCGGTCACGCCGATGAAGCGTACGAGGCCCTCCTCGCGTGCCTCGACCGCCGCCTCCAGCGCGCCGTTCGCGCCCAGCGCGGTCTCCCAGTCGATCACGTCGACGAGGTTGTGCAGCTGGATGGAGTCGATCCGGTCCACCCCCAGGCGGTCCAGCGACCGCCGGATCTGCTCGCGTGCCTCGCGGTACGTCCGCTCGCCGGTCTTGGTGGCCACGAAGAACGTGCCGGGATGGCGCTGCAGCCAGGTGGCCACCCGTAGCTCGGCGTCGCCGTAGCCGGCCGCCACGTCGATGTGGTTCACCCCGTGTTCGAGCAGGACGTCGAGCGTGCGGTCGGCGTCGGCCTTGGAAACGCTGCCGAGCGCCGCGGCGCCGAAGATCACCCGGCTGGAGTCGTGTCCGGTCGC
>DATEPR010000160.1:0-2366 GCA_035273045.1 Pseudonocardiaceae bacterium
CGTCCTGCAGCAGCAGCCCACCGCTCACCGCGCGCAACTCCACACCGTGCCGGGCCGGCGGCTCGGCGACCAGGATGCGCAGGTTCTTCCGGCGCATCAGGACGTCCAGCGCACCGTCCGCATAGGACGGTGCGAGGACCACCTCGGTGAAGATCTCGGCGATCTGCTCCGCCATCTCGACGGTGACCTCGCGGTTGGCCGCGATGATCCCGCCGAACGCGCTGGACGGGTCGCAGGCGTGTGCCTTGCGGTGCGCCTCGGCGATGGCCGACGGTTCGTCCAGGGTGGAGATCGCGATGCCGCACGGGTTGGCGTGCTTGATGATCGCGACGCAGGGCAGCGTGTGGTCGTGGGCGGCGCGCCAGGCGGCGTCGGCGTCGGTGTAGTTGTTGTAGGACATCTCCTTGCCGTGCAGCAGTCGCGCGGTGGCCAGGCCGGGACGGTGGTGGCCGGCCAGGTAGAGGGCGGCGCCCTGGTGCGGGTTCTCGCCGTAGCGCAGCACGTCCTTCCGCTGCCAGGTGGCGCCCACCCAGGACGGGAACCGCTCCTCCTCCGGTGCCAGCACGCTGCCCATCCAGGAGGCGACGGCGACGTCGTAGGACGCGGTGTGCCGGAACGCGGCGACGGCCAGCGCGCGGCGGTCGGCCAGGGTGAACCCGCCCGCCCTGACCTGTTCGGCGACCCACTCGTAGCGGCCGGGATCGACGACGACGGCGACGCTGGCGTGGTTCTTGGCGGCGGCGCGCACCATCGCCGGGCCGCCGATGTCGATCTGCTCGACGCACTCGTCCGGGGTGGCACCGGACGCGACCGTCGCGGTGAACGGGTAGAGGTTGACCACGAGCAGGTCGAACGGCTCGATCCCCAGTGCCCGCAACTGCTCGGCGTGCTCGGCGTTGGTCATGTCGGCGAGCAGGCCGGCGTGCACGTTGGGGTGCAGGGTCTTGACCCGGCCGTCCAGGCTCTCCGGGAAGCCGGTCAGTTCCTCGACGGGCGTGACGGGCACGCCGCCGTCGGCCAGCGTCTTGGCGGTGCCGCCGGTGGACACGATCCGCACGCCCGCCGAGTGCAGCGCGGTGGCCAACTCCAGCAGGCCCGACTTGTCGGAGACACCGATCAGTGCCCTGCGCACCGGTTTGCGCTCACTCACGGGATGCTCACCTTCCGTCCGTTGACCGTGCAGCCCTTTCTGGCCAGCCTGCCGACGACGTCCACCAGCATCCGGCGTTCCACCACCTTGATCCGCTCGTGCAGGTCGGCCACCGAGTCGTCCGGTTCGACCGTCACCGCACGCTGCGCCACGATCGGCCCGGTGTCCACTCCGGCGTCCACCAGGATCGCGGTGCAGCCGGTCACCTTGACGCCGTGCTCCAGCGCGTCGGCCACGGCGTGGGCGCCGGGGAACGCGGGCAGCAGTGCGGGATGGGTGTTCAGGATGCGGCCGCCGTAGGCGGCGAGGAACGACGGCCCGAGGATCTTCATGAAACCGGCCAGCACCACCAGATCGGGCCGGTAGGCGGCGACCGCGTTGGTCAGGGCCTCGTCCCACGCCGCCCGGTCCGGGTGGTCACGCAGCCGCACCGCGAAGTTCGGGATGGTGGCGCGTTCCGCCCTGGCGAGTCCCTCGATGCCGAGCCGGTCGGCGCCGACGGCGACCACCCGCGCCGGGTAGTCCGGAGCAGCGGTCGCGTCGATCAGGGCCTGCAGGAGGGTGCCGGCGCCGGACACGAGCACGGCGACCCGCGCGGGGAGGGCAAAGCTCAGCCGGTGGACCGTGGTGGTGTCGGACAGGCTCAGCGTGGACTCCTGACTGCCGGTGCGCGTGCCCGTCCAGCCTAGGCGGTGGCCGAGTCCGGCTCGGGTTCGGCTTCCGGTTCCGGCTCGTCGGGGGCGGGTTCGACGGTCGCGGTGCCACCGGTGACCCAGACGGTCACCGCGGCCGGGACGCCGACCAGCAGGCACACCGCGACGCCGAGCGACCCCGCGGGCACGGTGACCGGGTCGAACGGGCCGCCGGCCAGGGCGCCGCCGGCGAGTGCCGCGAGGACCAGCCAGATCACGCCCGTGACCAGCGCCGACACGCCGACGGCCCGCAGCCTGCCGGTGACGGGCGCGTCGAGCCGGCAGCACGTGAGGCCCACCAGGACACCGACCGCGGCGGGCAGCAGCATCAGGAACAGCCACCAGTCGGCGATGTCCGTGGGCAGCGGCGCGAGGACCGGGACGGCGGGCACGGCGCCGCCGTGGAAGTGCCACTGGGCGAGCACGACCGGGCCGATGGCGAAGCCGGGACCGGCCGCGAAGGACAGTGTGCCGATCAGCACATTGGGCAGGAAGCCCAGCGACAGCAGGCACATGCCCAGGCC
>DATEPR010000161.1:0-2071 GCA_035273045.1 Pseudonocardiaceae bacterium
GCCCTCGCCTGAGCAGCAGGTGGCCGCGCTGGTGGCGCCGGTCCGCAAGACCGAGCCGGTCGAACCGCCGCGGGACGAACCGGTCGAGCGGGTGCCGCAGGCCGCGCGGCCCAAGGCACCGCCGGTCATGCGCACGTCGTCGGAGCGCAAGCTCCGGCCGGGCGACCTGATCTGCGGCGCGTGCGGCGAGGGCAACCTGCCGACCAGGAAGTTCTGCGGCCGGTGCGGCGAGTCCCTGGCCACCGCCGAGGTCGTGCGAACCCCGTGGTGGCGCAAGCTGTTCCGGCGCCGTGGCCCCAAGGTGGTGAAGGCCAGCAAGCACGGCAGGAAACGGTCCACGTTCGGTGTCGGCGACGCGCTCCGCCGGGTCTACCGGGTCGGCCGGATCGTCGTGGGCGTCGCGATCATCATCGGCGGCGTGGTCTACGCGGCCTACCCGCCGTTCCGCACGATGATCAACAGCGAGATCACCGGCGTCAAACAGAGCGTGACCAAGAAGGTGGACACCGCGTTCGTGCCGGTGCACGCCGCGAAGGTGGTGGCCAGCACCCAGAAGAAGGGTCACGCCGGATCGCTCGCCGTGGACGAGGTGGTCAACACCTATTGGCTGGCGCCCGCCGGCACCGGCCAGTTCCCGTCGCTGACGCTCACCTTCCAGCACCCGGAGACCCTGGAGCGGATGATCGTCCACTCCGGAGTGGCCAACGACTACACCGGACACGGCAGGCCGTCGCAACTGGTGCTGATCTACTCCAACCAGGAGTCCGAGTCGCTGGACCTCCAGGACACGGCCAAGCCGCAGACCGTCAACATCTCGCACGCCCTGCGGGTGTCCAGCATCCGGATCGAGGTGGCGTCCACCTACTCCGGCGGCAAACCACCGGACGTGGCGATCAGCGAGATCGAACTGTTCGCGCTGCCCTGACCGGTGGCGTCGCCGGTGATCAGGTTGCCCAGGTCCTTCCGCGAGGTGATGCCCAGTTTGGTGAAGATGTTGCCCAGGTGGAACTCCACGGTCTTCACGCTGATGTAGATCTCCTTGGCCACCTGCTGGTTGGTCAGGCCGGCCGCCACCAGATGAGCGACCTGGTGCTCCTTGGCGCTCAGTACGGCGAGCGGTCCGGCCGGCTGGCCGGCGGACACGCGCAGGCCGGTGTCGGCCAGGTCGGCGGCGCAGCGTTCCAGGAACGGCTGGGCACCCAGCCGCGAGTAGGCGTCGAACGCCTGCCGCAGTTGCGTGATCGCCGCCCTGCGGTTGCCCCTGGCCAGCAGCAGCCGGCCGTAGGAGTGCGCCACCCTGGCCCGGTCCAGCGCGATGTCGTCCGGTCCGGCCGTCGCCGCCAGCGCCGACTCGTACTCCAGTCGCGCCGTGTCGTGCTCGCCGAGCCGTTCGGCCAGCCAGCCACGCAGCCAGGCCGCCGTGGTGCGCAACGCCGGACGCCGCTTCGCCAGGTCGGTCAGCCGCCGCACGGCCTCGCCCGCCTCGGTCAGCCGGCCGGCGCCGATCAGCGCCTCGGCGTGCAACGGCCGCCACCACAACTGGCAGTAGCGCACATGCCCGTTGGTGTCCGGCAGTTCGGTGACCGGGCCCAGCGCCGCCAGCATCGCCGGATGGTCGGCGTGCGCCTGCGCGATGGTCGCCGCGGCCAGTGCCGCGTGGTTCATCCGGTCGGGCGGCTGCGCCGGCTGCCACCGCCGGGCGGCCAGCATCAACTCGGTCGCCCTGGTGATCTGCCCGGCGGGAGCCGCGACGCACGCGGCCGTCGCGTACACGTAGGACCGCATGGCCGGCAGGCCGCTCCGGCTCGCCTCGGCCACCGCGATGTCGGCCCACCGGCCGGCGGACGTCCAGTCACCGAGCAGGTGTTGGGCGAACGCCAGATCGGCGTGCACCAGGGGAGTGGTCTCGCCGACGGCGTCGTCCGCGGCCCGCTCGTGCAGCGCCACCAACGTGCGCACCCCGTCGGTCAGCCGGCCGGCACTGACCTGCCACCGGCCGCGGGCGGCCAACGGCACCGCCTCCAGCGGATCACCGGCCTGGGCCGGCACCGACAGCATCTCGTCCAGGGTG
>DATEPR010000162.1:0-9798 GCA_035273045.1 Pseudonocardiaceae bacterium
CTTCTGGACCACCTTCATCGGATTCCACCTGACCTTCCTGGTGCAGCACTGGCTGGGCGACGAGGGCATGCCCCGCCGCTACGCCGACTACCTGCCCTCCGACGGGTTCACCACGCTCAACACGATCTCCACCATCGGCTCATATGTCCTGGGCGCGTCGGTGTTGCCGTTCATCTACAACGTGTTCCACTCCTACCGGTACGGCCAGATCGTCGAGGTTGACGATCCGTGGGGCTACGGCAACTCCTTGGAGTGGGCCACGTCCTGCCCGCCACCCCGGCACAACTTCACCGACCTGCCGCGCATCCGCTCCGAGCGGCCCGCGTTCGAACTGCACTACCCGCACATGGTCGGCCGCATCCGGGACGAACGATCCGTGCAACACAGCCGGCGGTAAGGTCGGCGGGACGAGCCGCGAGGAGGGCGAGCTGCTGGATCAGCGGGACACGCCGGCCAGGGCGATGCTGCTCGGGACCGTGGCCGTGGGGCTGGTCGTGTTCGCGGCGCTCTGGGCGCTGGTCGCCGTGCGGTGGGGACCGCTGCTGACCCTCGACGGCCAGGTCGTCGCGGACGGACACCGGCTCGCGCTGGACGACCGGTGGCTGAGCACGACGAGCCGGATCGTGACGGACCTGGGCAGTCCGGTGGCCGTCGACATCGTGGCGGCCGTCGCCGCCGTCCTGGCGTTGATCGGGCGGTCGATCATGGCCGCCGTGGTGATCGCCGGGGCACGACTGGGTGAGCTGGGCACGGTGACCGTCGCGAAGATGGTCGCCGACCGGGCCAGGCCGGTGTTCGCGCAGCCGCTCGCCGTCGCCAGTGGGCAGTCGTTCCCGTCCGGCCACGCCGCCGGATCGGCTGCCCTGTACGGGGTTCTCGTGTTGCTGGTGGCGCCTGTGCTCGCCAGGGGACCGCGGGTGGCGGCGGTGCTGGCCGGGATTTTGTTCGTGCTCGCGGTCGCGACATCGCGTGTCCTGCTCGGCGTGCACTATCCGAGTGACGTGGTGGCCGGGCTGGCGGTCGGCACCGCGTGGGCCGCCGTTGCCATCGTGATCGGCCGTCATGTGTCGGCACGATCACGAGTCGACGATCACCCGATGGGGTAGCCCTTTTCTCATACGACCACCCGGACCGTGGGAGGCACGATGAACGAGGCCACGGCGGAGCGGGCGGCCCGTGGCGTGGAGACCAGCCCGCCGGTGCAGTGGTTGGGGCGGTTCGGCGGCGTCTGCTACGGCATCGTGTACCTCGTCGTGGCCTGGCTCGCGGTGCGGATCGCGTTCGGTGACCCGGCGACCGAGGCCGACCAGCGCGGCGCCGTGGCCGTGATCGCCGCCCAGCCGCTCGGCACGGTCCTGCTGTGGGTGATGACGGTCGGGCTGATCGCGTTCGGCGCCTGGCAGTTGCTGTACACCGGCACCGGCTACCGGTGGATCACCAAGCGGGGCAAGCGAATCGGCCGGCGGATCGGCACCGCCGGCCGGGCGTTGGTCGCCCTCGCGATCGCCTCGTTCGCGGTCCACTACCTGACCGGCGGCCGCCGCGGCGGCGGGCAGCAGGAGCTGACCGCGTGGGTGCTCGGCCTGCCCGGCGGGCGGGCCTTGCTGATGCTGATCGGACTCGGCGTCATCGCCGCCTGCGCGATGTCCGCCCACGGCGGACTGGTCAGGCGGTTCATGCAAGACCTGAACACCGACGACATGCCCGAACAGGCCCACCACACCGTGGAACTCATCGGTGCGGTGGGCTACGTGGCCAAGGCCGTCGCCTACGCGGTGCTCGGTACCCTGCTGTGCACGGCGGCGGTGCATCTGGATCCACGGCAGGCCGGTGGCCTGGACAAGGCGTTGCGCACGTTGGCCGCGCGGCCGTACGGGCAGGTGCTGCTCCTCGCCGTGGCGGCCGGTTTCGTGGCGTTCGGCGTGTACTGCTTCGCCGACGCCCGCTACCGGCGCAGTTAGGCCGACGTCAGGCGAGCTGGGCCTGCCACATCCAGTGCGCCTCCTCCAGCGCGCGGGCGACGCCGATGAGCAGGTCCTGGGTGACCAGATCGGTCTTGTCGGTCTCGTCGATCCTCGGCCGCAGCCGCTCGATCGCCACGCCGAGGCAGGCCACGATCCGTTCGATCGTGTGCCGGTCGGTCTGCCAGCCGGTCGGATAGTCGGGCAGCTTCGAGTCGGCCGCCACGCTGCCGGCCGTGCCCACGGGCGCGTAGCCCAGGGCGCTGGCGCGCTCGGCGACGTCGTCCACGTACTGCCGTGCGGTGGCCACCAACTCGTCGAGTTGCAGGTGCACGCTGCGGAAGTTGGCCCCGACCACGTTCCAGTGCGCCTGCTTGGCGATCAGCGACAGGTCGATCAGATCGGTCAGCGTGGCCTGTAGGGCGGACCCGGTGGCGTCCCGCGCGTGGTTGTCGAGCGGACCGGTGACGGGCGATTCGGTCATTGTCTACATCCCTCCCTGGGACACTCTGGCCACTGGCGAACCCGGCCGAGATCGGATCGGTCCTGCGAGCCGTTGGATATAGCGTGCCCATGAGCGCCCAGGTACAAACCAGGACGATCCAGACGCGGATACCGGCCCGTCTCCTGGGCACGGTGCTGAACACGTTCTCCGGCCTGGCGAACGACCAGGGCCGGCGCTCCTGAGCGGTCAGTCCTGGCCCGGTTCCCGCCGCAGCACCAGGAGCGCGATGTCGTCACGGGCCCGCTCGATGCCGACCAGCGTGGTCATCACCCGGACGCACACGGCCTCGGGCGGCTCCGGCGTGACGATCCGCCGCAACCGTTCCAGCCCGACGTCGATGGTGCTGTCCGACCGTTCCACCAGCCCGTCGGTGTAGAAGCAGAGCACGCCGCCGGGCGGCAGGTCGAGCACGGTGCTGGGGCACGGTTGCCCGTTGGACGGGAACCCGATGGGCGTGCACACCGGCAGTTCGGACAGCACGGTCTTCTGGCCCGGCACCGCCAGCATCGGCGGCAGGTGGCCGGCCAGCGCCACCGTGACCTGCTCGCGCGTGGCGTCGACCACGGCGTACGACACCGTGGCCATCATCGTGCCGTGCTCGAAGTGCTGGGCCTTGCGGTCCAGCCGGTCCAGCACCGTGCCGGGATCGGCGAACTCCAGCGCGTAGGCCCGCAGCGCGCTGCGCAGGCGTCCCATCACGACGGCGGCGGTCAGGCCGTGCCCGACCACGTCACCCATCACGATCCCGACCCGGTCGCCGGGCAGCGGGAACACGTCGTACCAGTCGCCGCCGACACCGGTGTCGGCGCCGGGCACGTACCGGGACGCGACCGTCAGCCCGGACACCTCGGGCAGCACGGTGGGCACCAGGCTGTACTGCAACGCCTCGACAGCGGCCCGCTCGACCGCGGACACCTGGTTGTACGTGGCCAGCGCGATCCGGTCGGCGACCAGTTGGAGCAGGTGCAGGTCGTCGCCGGTGAACTGCTGGGGCGTGACGGTGCCGACGTGCAGCACGCCGATCAGCCTGCCGTTGGCGATCATCGGCGCACCGGCCAGGCCGTGCAGGCCGCGCTCCCACAGCAGCGGGTTGACGACGGTGGACTCGTCGACGTGGTCGATCACCGTCGGCTGGCGGCTGGCGGCGATCCCGCCGGCGAATCCACTGCCCACCGGGACCCGCACGCCCTGGCGGACCTCCTCCTCGATGCCGACCGCCGCCGTGGCGAGCAAATGGCGCCCGGCGGCGTCCACCAGCAGCACGGTCGCCGTGTCGGCGTGCAGCAGCTCACGGACCCGCTCCAGCAGTTCGCTGAGCAGCTTCTCGGTGTCCAGTTGCGCCAGCCCGGTGTCGGTGACCGCCTCGATCCGGCGTAGCCTGCCCTCGGCGTCGTCCTGGCTTCCCACGGCGCGATCCCTGCTCGACCCGGACCGGAGACTAGGCCGACCGCGCGGCGAGCGCTGCGGTCACCGACGGATAGACGGGGAACAGCTCGATCAGTCCGGTCAGTTCCAAGGGTCTGGCCACCGCCCGCTGGTCGCCGGCCAGCCGGACGTCCAGTTGCCGTTCCCGGGCGTCCTCGTGCAGCTGGAGCAGCATGTTCAGGCCGGCCGATGAGAAGAACTGCAGGCCGGTCAGGTCCAGGACCACTGGCGCACCCGTCTCGACGGCCTCCTTGAGCGCGGTGGACGCCTGGCCGACCGTGGCCATGTCCAGCTCACCGGTCAGGCTGACCACGACGGCACCGTCCTGCCGGGCGCTGACGACCGTCAGCATCTGCGGTTGCTGGCTCATGCCGGCCGCCTTTCCCACATTCCACCAGTGAATCGCAACAGAGCGTGTGACGGTAGCCTACCGACATGACCGGGCGAACCTGTTCCCAGCAGGCGACCTGGCGATAATGCCTGACCAGGGACGGTATCTGATGCGGTGGGACCTGATGGCCCCGGAGCCACCGCGGCTGAGCCTGCTGCGCGCCCGGATCGACGCCTCGTTGCCGGGCTGGGACAGCGAGGTGGTGGCCGATCTGCAACTGGTGGCCACCGAGCTCGTCACCAACGCCTACCTGCACGGGCAGCCACCCGTGCGGTTCCGTCTGTTCCATCCGCCCACGAACGGCGTGCTGCGGGTCGAGGTGACCGACTGCGGCCCGGCCATGCCCGAGCTGCGCCATCCGGACCCGAGGACCCCGAACGGCCGCGGGCTGCTGCTGGTCCAGGCGTGCAGCGTGCGGTGGGGAGTGGTGATCGGCGCCCCGGACGAGGGCAAGACCGTGTGGGCCGAACTGGCCGCCGCCGCACCGAGGAGTGAGCTCACCAGCGTACCCGGCCGATTCGACCTGCCCGCCGACGGGTAGTCAGCGGGCAGACGACATCGGGAGGCGCACATGGCACAGACGGTTGGCGACTACCTGCTGGAACGGCTCCGCGACTGGCGTGTCGAGCAGGTGTTCGCCTATCCCGGCGACGGCATCAACGGGATCGTCGCGTCGTTCGGTCGTGCGGGCAACCGGCCCCGGTTCGTGCAGGCCAGGCACGAGGAGATGGCGGCGTTCGAGGCCGTCGGGTACGCGAAGTTCTCCGGCCGGGTCGGCGTCTGCATGGCCACCTCCGGGCCGGGGGCGATCCACCTGCTCAACGGGCTGTACGACGCGAAGCTGGACCACGTCCCGGTGGTGGCGATCGTCGGCCAGACCGCGCGCAGCGCCATGGGCGGCAGCTACCAGCAGGAAGTGGACCTCCAGACCCTGTTCAAGGACGTGGCCAGCGAGTACCTGGTCGAGGTCAACGTCGCCGCGCAACTGCCCAACGCGCTGGACCGGGCGATCCGGGTGGCGCAGACGCAGCGTGCCCCCACGGCCCTGATCATCCCGTCCGACCTGCAAGAGGAGGACTACGCGCCACCCACCCACGACTTCAAGCAGGTGCCGTCCAGCCCGCCCGACGTGGCCCACTCGACCGTGGTCCCGGCCGACGCGGAGATCGCCCGGGCGGCCGACGTGATCAACGCGGGCGAGCGCGTCGCGGTGCTGGTCGGGCAGGGCGCCCGCGGCGCCCGGAACGAGGTGGCCGAGCTGGCCGACATCACCGGCGCGGGCGCGGCCAAGGCGTTGCTGGGCAAGGACGTGCTGCCGGACGACCTGCCCTGGGTGACCGGCGCGATCGGCCTGCTGGGCACGCGGCCCAGCTACGAGCTGATGCGCGACTGCGACACGTTGCTCATCGTCGGGTCGAACTTCCCGTACAGCCAGTTCCTGCCCGACTTCGGCCAGGCCAGGGCGGTGCAGATCGACATAGACGGCCGGTTCATCGGCATGCGCTACCCGACCGAGGTCAATCTGGTGGGTGACGCCGCCGCCACGCTGCGGGCGCTCAACGCCCGGCTGCGCCGCAAGGAGAACCGGTCCTGGCGGGAGACGATCGAACGCAACGTCGCCGACTGGTGGGCGGTCGTCGAGCGGCAGGCGCTGATGCCGGCCACCCCGAGCAACCCGATGCGGGTGCTGTGGGAGCTGTCCGCGCGCATACCGCACGACGCGATCGTCACGTCGGACTCGGGCTCGGCGGCCAACTGGTACGCCCGCAACCTGTCGATGCGCGGCCAGATGCGCGGTTCGCTGTCCGGCACGCTGGCCACCATGGGACCCGGTGTGCCGTACGCGATCGGCGCCAAGTTCGCCCATCCGGACCGGCCGGTCATCGCGATCGTCGGCGACGGCGCGATGCAGATGAACGGGCTGGCCGAACTGGTCACCATCAGCAGGTACCACGAGCTGTGGCAGAACCGGACGTGCGTGGTCTGCGTGCTGCACAACAACGACCTCAACCAGGTGACGTGGGAGCTGCGCGCGATGGGCGGCGCGCCGAAGTTCGAGGAGTCCCAGTCGATCCCGGACGTCTCCTACGCCGGTTTCGCGCGCTCGATCGGCCTGACCGGCATCGAGGTGGACAGCGACGACGGCATCGGCGCCGCCTGGGACCAGGCGCTGGGCGCGGGTGCGCCGACCGTGCTGGACGTGCGCTGCGACCCGGAGGTGCCGCCGATCCCGCCGCACGCCACGCTGGAGCAGATCAAGTCGGTGACGGAGTCGGTGCTGAAGGGTGACCCGGACGCGTGGCACATGATGGTCACCGGCGCCCGCACCAAGGCCCAGGAACTGGCCCAGGAACTGCTGCCGAACCGCAACTGAGCGGCCGCTACCCGGCTCGGTGCCTGCCCAGCAGGTCCGACACCAGTTCACCGAGCCGGGTGGCGACCGCGCCCACCGCGTCCTGGGCCAGGGAACCGGTTTCCGGCATCGGCGAACCGGCCGGCGTCACATCGTCCATCAGTGCCTGGAGGACTTCGGTCACGACGTCCGGGTGGCCCAGCGGCAGGTGGGTGGAATGGATGGACCCGCCGGGCACCAGGCGGACGGCGACACCGTGGGTGTCGCCGTCCGGCACGTGCTGACCGACCAGAACCACCGAGCGGACCTGGTCCAGATGGTGGGCCGCCAGCGACAGGGCGAGCGGCGCGGCGTCGTCCGCGCCGACGACGTGCACCGGCCCCTCGACGTCGGCCAGTTCGCCGGTCAGGGCGCCGTTGGTGAGTCCCGCGCGGGCCGCGGCCGGCAGCCGCCACCACACGACGTGCACGTCCTCGGTGAGCGGCCGCCAGGTCGCCGGGAGCCCGGCGTGCTTCGCCTCGCCCCACGGGTCCAGCACCACCACCGTCTGCGCGGCGGCCGGGCCGCTACGCACCACGGCGGGTCCGGCCGCGCGCACGTCGGCGGTGGTCAGGTCGGTCCGGTGGGTTCGCATGGTCGTGGGCTACCCACCGCGACCGGAACTACACGGTACCGGATTCGTCGTCGTCCTCGGCCCGGCGCCACGCCTCCCTGCGCCGCTCGTCCGCCCGGTGCCGCGCGTCGGCCAAGACCCGGCGTTCCTGGGCCGGTGTCGCGGTGCCCTGGGCGAACGCGTACTCGGCCTCCGCCATCGCCTCGGTCTCGTCCAGCCGGCGCCGCGCGGCCTCCGGGTCGTCGACGGGTTCCTGGGCCAGCTGCTCGCCGTGCCACAGGTGCGACATCGGGTTGTCCCCGCCCCGCGCCTGCCGGTACGGGTTGTCCACCGGCAGTTGCCCGCTGGCCCGGCCGTAGAGGCCGACGCAGAGCAGCACCAGGCCGACGATCAGGCTGAAGACCACGTTGGGCAGGGTGAACGCCAGCACGTTCACGTTCGGATGGACCAGCGCGATCAGGTTGAGCAGCCCGGACAGCAGGAACAGGCCGCCGAAGATCACCGACGCCGTGGACGCGGTCCGTCCGCCGAGCACGGCCGCGGCCACCAGCACCGCGCCGACCACGAGCGAGATCGTGCACAGCAGGCCGTTGGCGGTCATGCCCAGCACCGAGGCGCCGTGCGTCGTGACGAACTCACCCGCGGCGCCGCCGAGAAAACCGAGGATGGCGAACACCCACAGGAACAGGGCCACGACCACGCAGCCGATCCGGTGGACCCAGAAAACCGGGTGTTGCCGTGTGTCAGCAGTCATGGCTCGCCTCCCGAATCCGTGACCTTCACGTCGCCTACCCGGCCGTGTGGCGGGCCAAACACCACGCGACACAGGGTCGTGTGACGCCGGCCGGAACGGGTACTCGCCGGGCATGGGGCAGACCGTCGCGCACCAGCTCATCACCGACCATCTCGTCGAGGGCGACCCGGTGCCGGGTACGGACATCGCGCTGCGCGTCGACCAGACACTGACCCAGGACGCCACCGGCACGCTGGTCATGGAGGAACTGGAGGCGCTGGGCGTGCGGCGGACGCGGGCCGACGTCAGCGTCCAGTACGTGGACCACAACCTGTTGCAGGCCGACCAGCTCAACGCCGAGGACCACGAGTTCCTGCGCAGCGCCTGCCAGCGCTACGGCATCTGGTTCTCCAAGGCGGGCAACGGTGTCTCCCATCCGACGCACATGCAGCGGTTCGGCGTTCCCGGCGCGACGCTGGCCGGCTCGGACTCGCACACCTGCGCCGCCGGCTCGCTGGGCATGCTCGCCATCGGCGTCGGCGGCCTGGACGTGGCGTTGGCGATCGCCGGTGAACCGCTGCGGCTTCGGATGCCGGAGATCTGGGGCGTGCGGCTGACCGGTTCGCTGCGGCCGTGGGTGTCCGCCAAGGACGTGATCCTGGAGATGTTGCGGCGCCATGGAGTCAAGGGCGGCCTGCACCGGATCATCGAGTACCACGGCCCGGGCCTGGCGTCGTTGACCGCCATGGACCGGCACGTGATCGCGAACATGGGCGCCGAACTCGGGGCCACGACGACCGTGTTCCCCGCCGACGACGCGGTGCGCGACTTCCTGCTGGCGGAGGGCCGCGAGGACCAGTTCCGCGAGCTGCGCGCCGACCCGGACGCCGAGTACGACGTCACCGACGAGATCGACCTGGGGGAGATCGAACCGCTGATCGCCCGGCCGTCCTCACCGGACAACGTGGTGCCGGTCCGCGAAGTGGCCGGCACGCCGGTCGGCCAGGTGGTGATCGGGTCGTCCGCGAACCCCGGCTTCCGGGACTACGCCGTGGCCGCCGCGCTGGTGCGTGGCCGCCAGGCCAGCTCGGCCGTGAGCTTCGACGTCAACCCGACCTCCCGGCAGATCCTGCTCGACCTCACCCGCGGCGGTGTGACCGCCGAACTGGTCAGTGCCGGCGCGCGCCTGCACCAGACCGGCTGCCTGGGGTGCATCGGCATGGGCCAGGCACCCGCCGAGGGCACCAACTCGCTGCGCACGTTCCCGCGCAACTTCCCCGGCCGCTCCGGCACGCCCGACGACTCGGTCTGGCTGTGCTCACCGGAAACCGCGGCCGCGGCGGCGCTCACCGGCGAGATCACCGACCCACGCGACGTCGCCGCGGACGCCGCGGTCACGCCCGCACCGGCGCGGTCCACCGTGCTGCCGGAGATGTTCACCGAGCCGCTGCCCGAAGCCGAGGCGGCCCGGGTGGAACTGGTGAAGGGCACCAACATCGGGTCACTGCCCGAGCTGGATCCGTTGCCGGACACGGTGTCCGTCTCGGTACTGCTGAAGCTCGGCGACAACGTCTCGACCGACGAGATCTCGCCCGCCGGCGCGGCGGCGCTGCCCTACCGGTCCAACATCCCGAAGCTGGCCGAGTTCACGTTCACCCGGCTGGACAAGGACTATCCGGCGAAGGCGGCCGCCGCCGGCCCGCATCTGGTCGTCGCCGGCGACAACTACGGCCAGGGCTCGTCCCGCGAGCACGCCGCGATCACCCCGCGGCATCTCGGGCTGCGTGCCGTGCTGGCACGGTCGTTCGCCAGGATCC
>DATEPR010000163.1:0-5115 GCA_035273045.1 Pseudonocardiaceae bacterium
TGCTCGCGGCCGTCAACGCGCCCCGTGGCGACGGCATGCGGGACATCGTCGCGACGATCCAGGCCGAACAGGCCGAGATCATCCGGCTCGATCATCCCGGCGTGCTGGTGATCGAGGGCGGGCCGGGCACCGGCAAGACCGTGGTGGCCCTGCACCGGGTGGCGTACCTGCTCTACACCCACCGGGAACGGATGGCACGGCACGGCGTGCTCGTCGTCGGGCCGAATCCGGCCTTCCTGAACCACATCAGCCGCGTCCTGCCGTCGCTGGGCGAGTCCGACGTGGTGTTCACGACCACCGGGGATCTCCTGCCCGGTCTGCGGGTCACCGCGGAGGACACCCCGGAAGCCGCGCGGCTCAAGGGTTCCCTGCGCATCCTGGACGTGCTGAAGGCGGCGATCGCCGACCGGCAACGGCTGCCGGAGCAGCCGCTGCCGATCCAGCTCGGCACGGTGACGGTGCGGATCGACGCGGACACCGCGAACTGGGCCAGGGAGGAGGCGCGGGACAGCGGGCTGCCGCACAACGACGCCCGGGCGGTGTTCGCCGAGATCGTCACGTACGTGCTCACCGAACGGGCGATCGCGAGGATCGGCCGGGGCTGGCTGAGCCGGCAGAACCGCGACGAGTGGGAGCGGCTGCGCAAGGAGCTGACCAGGGAACTCGCCGCCGACGACGCCTTCACCGCCGCACTGGACGAACTCTGGCCGATCCTGACGCCGGAAACGCTGCTGGCGCCGCTGTACGAGTCGCCGGAGCGGCTGCGTGCGGCGGGAGCGGACCCGGCGCTGTGGCGGGCCGACGGTACGGCCTGGACGGTGTCGGACGTGCCGTTGCTCGACGAGCTGATCGACCTGCTCGGCCGGGACAAGCCCGACGACCGGACCGCGGAGCGGGAACGGCGGGCGCACGCCGAGTACGCCGAGCAGGTGCTGGACAGCCTGGTCGGCCGCGCGGACTCGATGGACGACGAGGACCACCTGTTCGCCACGGACCTGCTCTACGCGGAGGACCTGGGCGACCGGTTCGTCGAGCAGGACACCCGGGATCTCGTCGAACGCGCCACCGCGGACCGCGACTGGACCTACCGGCACGTGGTGGTCGACGAGGCCCAGGAATTGTCCGAAATGGACTGGCGGGTGCTGATGCGCCGCTGTCCCGGCAAGTCCTTCACCGTGGTCGGCGATCTCGCCCAGCGCAGGTCGGCGGCCGGGGCGACGTCGTGGGCCACGATGTTGCAGCCGTACGTGCCGGACCGGTGGGTGTACCGCTCGCTGACGGTGAACTACCGCACCCCGGCGGAGATCATGGCCGTCGCCGCCGCGCTGCTCGCCGAGTTCGCGCCCGGCGTCCGGCCGCCGGATTCGGTGCGCGCCAACGGTGTCCGGCCGTGGGCGCGGCAGGTCACCGACGACGAACTGGCCGCCGCCATCGAGGAGTTCGTGCGCGAGGAAGCCGGCCGGGAAGGCACCAGCGTGGTGATCGGCCCGCCGGACGTGCCGGGTGTGGTGCCGCCGTCGGAGACCAAGGGCCTGGAGTTCGACGCCGTGCTGGTCGTGCAGCCGGACCGGATCCTCGCCGCCGGGCCGCGTGGCGCTGCCGAGCTGTACGTGGCGCTCACCCGTGCCACGCAACGCCTCGGCGTGCTGCACCAGGGTCCGTTGCCGAGCGCACTGGCCGGGCTCGCCGAGGTCACCGGCGTTCCCGCGGTCTGAGCCGGACTACACGCGGGCGCGCACCCGGCGATAACTCCAAACCAGCAGGGCGATGACGATGAGACCGGACAGGATCAGGCTGGATCCCGTGCTCCAGCTGCTCAGCGGCAGCCACGGCACGATCCCCCACACGATCCCGGCCGCGATCAGCAGCAGGCCCACGGTCACGGAAGCCGCGATGCGCAACGGCGTGGCGACGCTCTGTTCGGCGGCCCGCATGGCGCGGATGCGCACCGGGTCGACGTAGCGCGCCACGGCGGGGAACTCCGACGCCAGCACCACGAGGCCGGCCAGCACCAGCAACAGCCCAGGACCAGGAAGGACGAGCAGTACGACGCCCACGACCAGGAGGAGGGCGCCGGCCGTCGCGACGAATGCCCGCTTCACCGATCTGCCGACGTCCACGTGCCACCTTTCGTGCCGGATCACTCCAGTGTGCCGGGCCCGGCCGGCACACGCACAGCACGAGACCGCCGTCACACCGTCGTGGCGGCGATGACGGCAGCGACCAGTCCGATGCCGGCCAGCAGCAGGAACATGTGCGGGTAGCCGCCGAGCCACACCGCCAGCACGGTGCCGGCCCACGGGGCGAGGGACATCGCGAGAGTCACCGGTGCGGTCAGCACACCGTTGAGTCGCCCGAAGTGCGCGGCGCCCCACCGGTCGCTGACCGCGGTGGCCTGGACGAGCGTGTAGATGCCACGGGTCGCGCCGGCCACCATGGCGATCGCGATGACGAGCACGGTGGGGCCGGGCACCACGGCCAGCAGTGCGATGGCCACGGCCGACGCGCCGAACACCAGCACGGTGCGGGCGCGGGTGCTGGTCAGGGCGGCCAGCCGGCCGTAGCCCATGCGGCCGGACACCTGGCCGATGCCGCCGAGACCGAGGGCGAGCGCGGCGGTCGACGTGCTGAGGCCGCGGCTGGTCAGCAGCGGCACGAGGTTGACCACCACGGCGTAGGCGGCGAAGGCGGCCAGCGACATCGCGACGGCGAGCAGCACGAACGCCCGGCTGCGGACCACCGAACCCGGTGCGGCCGGGCGTTCGTGGTGGGCCGCCTCGCCGGCGGGCCAGTGCCCGGCCAGCCCGAACAGGTGGGCGGGCAGCGTGACGGCGGCGAGAACGCAGGCGAGCACGACATAGGTGTGGCGCCAGTCGAAATGCTGCGCGAGCGTCGCGGTGAGCGGCGCGAACACCGTGCTGGCCAGGCCACCGGCCAAGGTCACCACGGTCAGCGCGATCACCCGGCGCCGGCCCCACCAGCGGGTCAGCGCGGCGAACGCCGGCTGGTACAGCACCGCGGCCATGGCCACGCCGGCGAGGACCCAGGCGGCGAAGAACCACGGGATGGACGGCGCGGCCGCGATGCCCAGCACCGCGGGGACGGCGAGCGCCGAGCCCGCGGTCATCACCCGGCGCGGCCCCCACGTGTCCAGCCAGCGGCCGACCGGAATGCCGACTCCGGCCGCGGTCACCTGGCCCACCGAGAAGGCGGCCGTCACCCAGGTCGACGACCATCCGGTGTCGCGGGTGATGCCGGGCGACAGGACGGAGAACGCGTAGTACAGCACGCCCCAGCTGACGATCTCCGTGATGCACAGCATCACCAGCACGCGCCGCAGGCCGGTGCGGGACAGCACACCGGTCCGGGTACTCGTCGGCGTACCCACCTGCTCGATCAGCGTCCGGGCGTGATCGGTGGCAGCGGCAGGTCGTGATCGTCGTGCGAGGCCATGGTCCGATTGCAGCACACCAACCGGCCGGTGCGGACGGACCGTCTCGATACAGTGGCCGGGTGGCGGGTGCGCGTCCATCGAACCGGATACCGATGATCGCCGTGGCGAGCGGAAAGGGCGGGGTGGGCAAGACCAGCGTCGCGGTGGCGCTGACCCGCCGGCTCGCCCGGGCCGGGCGCCGGATCGGGCTGGTCGACGCCGATCTCTACGGCCCGGACGTGCCCCGGATGCTGGGCCTGCGCCGGGACACGCCCGCGAAGTCGGTGACCGTCGCCAGCTGGACCCGCACGAGTCGCGCGGCGAGTCTCGAAGCGTTGGAGGTGGACGGGTTCAAGGTGGCGTCCGCCGGGTTCCTGCTGGCCGGCAACCAGGGGCTGGCGATCGGGTCCGCGTTCGGGGACATGCTGCTGGGCAGGCTGGTGAACGAGACCGCGTGGGGTGACGTCGAAGCGCTCGTCGTCGACCTGCCGCCGGGCACGGGTGAGGTGCAGCAGTCGCTGCTCGGCATGGCAGGCCGGCTCACCGCGATCCTGGTGGTCACCCCGGCCGAGGTCTCCCACCTGGACAGTGGCCGCGCGCTCGCCGTGTTGCGGGCCGCGCGGGTGCCCGTGCTGGGTGGCGTGGAGAACATGGCGTACCTGACGTGCCCCGACTGTGGTCGGACCACCGAGCTGCACGTGCGTGCCCCGGAGGAGCGGACCATCTGGGCCGCGGGGGTGCCGCGGCTGGCCAGCCTGCCGTTCCTGCCCGGCGGGGCGATCGACGACGACGCGCTGACCCCGGCGGTCTCGCGGGTGCTCGACCACCTGGACGCGTAGCGCTATCGCCCGGCGGACAGGGCCCGCCGGGCGGCGTCCCGCAGGGCTTCGGCGCTGCGGTCGAGGGCGGCCCGTTCGGCGTCGGTCATGGCGGGCAGGTACATCGCGTGGACGCCGCCGGCGCCCAGCACGCAGGCCAGCGACAGCGTGACACCGAACCCGTCGTGGTACGCGGCGACCGGCAGCACCGCGCATTCGTCGCGCAACACGGCCTCGGCCAGCCGTGCGGAGACGGCGCCGATGCCGTACTGGCTGGCGCCGGTGCCCTCGATGATGGTGATGTTGGCGTACCGGATGTCGTTCTCGATCTCGGCGCGTACCTGGTCGATCGGGGTGCCGGTGTTCGCGAGCAGGTCCAGCACCGGGATGCCGCTGATGGTGGCCGACGACCACAGCAGGACCTCGGACGTGCCGTGCTCGCCGACGACCATGGCGTGCACGTCGCGGGCGCGGACCCGCAGCCGGTCGGCGAGGTGCACGCGGAAGCGCAGGCTGTCGATCAGGGTGCCGGTGGAGAACACCCGGTCGTGGCCGGCCAGCTCGCGGGTCAGGTCGGCCAGCGGATCGGGCGGGTCGGTCACCACCATGAGGACGGCGTCCGGCGCCGCGGCCACGATCTTGGGGACGACTTCGGCGTACACGCGGGCGTTCGTGTCGACCAGGCGCAGCCGGCCCTGCGGGTCGTTGCGATCGGTCGCTCCCCCGGCCTTCTCGTTGACGCCCGCGGTGATCATCACCAGGGCGGCGCCGGCCAGGTCGTCGTAGTCGCCCGCCCGGACGTCGACGACCGGCGACAGCGGGGAGGCGTAGCGCATGTCGGCGGCGACGCCCTTCGCGCGAGCG
>DATEPR010000164.1:0-13847 GCA_035273045.1 Pseudonocardiaceae bacterium
GGAGCCAGCGCCGCGAGTGCCGCCGGCAAGGGCGCCGCGGGCAAGGGTGCCGCGTCCGGGTCCACTCCCGCGCCGGGCAGCCCACCGGTCGGCAGTCCGGTGTCCGACCTGCTCGCGTCGAACGCGCCGCCCACCACGAACGGCAGGTTCGCCACCGTCTCCTACACCTTCCCGCAGGGCCAGAAGTCGCTGGCCGTCAGCGACCTGGTGTTGCAGAACCCGTTGGGGGACAGCGGTATTCTCCAGATCAGGGCCGGTGGCCACGCGCTCCTGGAGTTCGGCCTGGACGACTTCCGCAGCCTGGACCTCCATTTCGTGCAGCCGTTGCAGTTCAGCACGAAGGCCCCGCTCGTGCTGGCCGTGGAATGCCTGAACACCAACAAGACCAACTGCTCGGCGGCGGTCTCCTTCTCCGGCAGCACCCGGAAATGAGCCGGTAGTGGGCCAGCCCGCCGCGAAACAGGGCGACACGGTGACGGCCACCGACACGCACATCGTGCTGGTGCCGTCACCGGGCGGCCCGGTGCCGACGCCCACGCCGTTGCCGTTCGCCGGTCAGATCACCAGTGGTTGCAGCACAACGGTGTTCATCGACGGTATGCCGGCCGCCGTGGTCGGCAGCGAGGCGACCAACGTGCCCCCGCACGTCCCGCCGTCCGGCAGCTTCGCCAACCCGCCCACCAACAAGGCCACGATCAGCATGGGCAGCCCGACCGTGGCCATCGACGGCAAACCGGCCGCCCGCAACGGCGACCAGGCGATGACGTGCAACGACCCGGCCCCGGCCCCGATCGGCACGGTCACCGCGGTCAGCACGGTGGAGATCGGCTGATTCAGCCGCGCTCGACGCTGAGCAGGCCCAAGGCGGCGCGCACGGTGGAGATCGGCCGACCTTAGTCGCGCTCGCCCGTGCCGGGCAGGCCGAGGGCGGCCCGCGCCCGCGCGGTGCGGACCGCCGCGGTGAGCGTGTCGATGTCGAAGGCGCCGTAGTGCCGCTGGCTGTTGACGAAGAACGTCGGCGTGCCGGAAACGCCGCTCAGGTCGGCGGATTCCACGTCCTGGGCCACCCTGGCCGCGTGGGCGTGCCGCTTCAGGTCGTCCTTGAACCGGTCCGCGTCCAAGCCGAGTTCCCTGGCGTAGCCGAGCAACTCGTGCACCCGCAGGTTGTCCTGCCGCTCCAGCAGCAGGTCGTGCATCGCCCAGAACGCGCCCTGCGCCGCGGCCGCCTCCGCGGCCTCGGCGGCCAACTGCGCCTGCGGATGCACGTCGGTCAGCGGCAGGTGGCGCCACACGTACCGCAGGTCGGTGTCGGCCAGCAGGTCCCGCACCACAGGTTCGGCCCGGCCGCAGTACGGGCACTCGAAGTCGCCGTACTCGACCACGGTGACCGACGCCCGAGCCGGACCCCGGATGTGGTCGCGCTCCGGATCCACCTCGGCGATCAGGTCGACCAACTGCTCGGCGTCCCCGAGCAGCGCCATCGTCCGGCGCCGCGGCGGCAGCAGCGCGGTCAGCCGGTACACCACCCACGTCAGCAGGGACGCCACCACCGCGGCCGACAGCACGCCCAGCTTCGCCTCGGCCAGCAGTGGACCCTGGAACGCGAGCGTCGCGATCAGCAGTGACACGGTGAAGCCGATCCCGGCGATCGTGCCGCTGCCCACCACGGCCGCCCACCCGACCTGCGGCCGCAGCCGGCGGCCGGACAGCCGGTACAGCAGCCACGACATGCCGATGACCGCCACCGGTTTGCCCACCACGTAGCCGATCAGCACGCCCAGCGTGACCGGCGCGGCGTAGGCGTGCGCCAGGAACCCGCCGTTCACCGCGATGCCCGCGTTGGCCAGCCCGAACACCGGCACGATCACGAAACTCGTCCACGGGTGGTACAGGTTCTGCAGGCGGGCGTTGGGGGACAGGCTCGCGGTCAGCCCGGCCGTCGCCTCGCGGGCCAGTTCCGCCGTCGGCTGCTCGCGGAACAACCGGAACAGGCCGGTGGCCCGCTCCAGGTCGTCCCTGGCCGGCGAGTACGCCGACGTCGCCAGCCCGACGGCGAGCCCGACGACGACCGGGTCGACCCCGCTGGCCAGCATCGCCAGCCAGATCACCGCGCCCAGCCCCGCGTACACCGGGCCGCGCCGCACACCGGCCGACCGCAGCCCAAGCAGCACCACGAACACCGCGATCGCGACCACCAGCGGCACCACACTGATCCGCGTGGTGTACGCGACCGCGATCACCACCAGCGCGACCAGGTCGTCGACCACGAACACGGTGAGCAGGAACACCCGGACCCGGTCCGGCACGTCCCGGCCGAGCAGGGCCAGCAGGCCCAGGGCGAGCGCGGTGTCGGTGGACATCGCGACACCCCAACCGTGCGCGCCGGCACCGCCGTGGTTCACCAGCAGGTAGATCAACGCGGGCACCAGCAGGCCGACCAGCCCGGCGGCGAACGGCACCACGAACCGGCTGCGGTCCCGCAGGTCGCCCAGGTCGAACTCGCGCCGCGCCTCCAACCCGACGACCAGGAAGAACAGCGTCATCAGGCCGCTGTTCACCCAGGTCCGCAGGTCCCTGCCGACGCCGACGCCGCCGACCCGCAGCGACAGCTCGGTGTGCCAGACGCCCTCGTAGGAGCCGATGTTCACGTTCGCCCACACCAGGGCCGCCACGATCGCCAGCACCAGCACGCCGGCGCTGGCCGACTCGGTCCGCAGGAACGCGCGCATCGGCGCGCCGACAGTCCGGGTCCACCGAGTCGCGCCGCGCAGCGCGGATGCGGATTCGGTCACCGGCGGTGCCACCTCCTCGACGTCCTGTCTCACCTGGTCGGCACGGTACAGTCAGGCAGAACGCGCAGAGAGGTCCCAGCCATCCCGCCTGATCCCACCATCGTGAACCGGCTGCGCGCCGCCGGCTGTGTGTTCGCCGAGGACGAAGCCCGGCTGCTGGCGTCGTCCGCCGGCTCACCCGGCGAACTGGAGTCCATGGTCGAGCGGCGGGTCGCCGGGCTGCCACTGGAACACGTGCTCGGCTGGGTGGAGTTCGCCGGCCTGCGGATCTCGGTCGACCCCGGCGTGTTCGTGCCCCGCCGGCGGACCGAGCTGCTGGTCCGGGAGGCCGCCGCGCTGGCCGCGCCGGGTGCTGTGGTGGTCGACCTGTGCTGTGGGTGTGGTGCGCTCGGGGTGGCGGTGGCGTCGCTGGTGCCCGGTGTCGAGGTGGTGGCCGCCGACGTCGACCCGGCCGCGGTGCGGTGTGCCAAGCGGAACGTGCCCGGGACGGTGTACGAGGGCGACCTGTTCGACGCGCTGCCGGTGTCGCTGCGCGGGCGGGTGGACGTGCTGCTGGCCAACGTGCCGTACGTGCCGACGGAGTGGATCGCGACGATGCCACCGGAGGCCCGCGACCACGAGCCCCGGATTGCCCTGGACGGCGGCGCCGACGGGCTGGACGTGTTCCGCGGGGTGGCGGCCGCGGCGCCGGAGTGGCTGGCGCCGGGTGGGCACGTGCTGATGGAGGTCGGCGAGGAGCAGGTGCCGGTGGCGGTGGCCGTGCTGGCGGCGGCTGGATTGTCGGCGAGGGTGGCTCGGTCGGCGGAGTTGGCCGCGACGGCGGTGACCGCTCAGCTGCCGTCGGGGTAGCCGCCGCGATGTCCGCACCGTGTCCGCACGGTCCGACACCCGCAGCCGACCGTCGACCGTGGACGCCGGTTCCGCGGGCATCCGCCGGATGTCGCCTAGGGTCGGGGTGTGGCCGATGAGCGAACCGTTGCCGACCTGATCGTGCGGTGCCTGGAGAACGAGGGCGTGACCCACGTCTTCGGCATTCCGGGCGAGGAGAACATCCGGCTGGTGGAGGCCATCTCCCGGTCGTCGGTCACCTACGTCCTGACGCGGCACGAGCAGGGCGCGTCGTTCATGGCGGAGACCTACGGCCGGCTCACCGGGCGGGCCGGCGTGTGCTCGGCCACCCTCGGGCCGGGCGCGATCAACCTGCTGCTCGGCACGGCCGACGCGACGACCAACTCGACGCCGCTGATCGCGCTGTCCGCGCAGGTCGGCATGCACCGCAGCTTCAAGGAGTCGCACCAGGGCGTGGACCTGGTGCCGATGTTCGTGCCGGTGACCAAGTGGTCGGCGCTGGTGGCCACCCCGGGCGCGGTCCCGGAGATGGTGCGCAAGGCGTTCAAGCTGGCGCAGACCGAGCGGCCGGGCGCGGTGTACCTGGCGGTGCCCGAGGACGTCGAGGAGTCCGTGGTCGCCGACGAGATGGCGCCGCTGGCGGTGAACGTGCCGCGCACCGACGAGCCGTCACGGGAGCAGGTGGCGCGGGCCGCCGCGATCCTGACGGGCGCGACCAACCCGATCGTGCTGGCCGGTCACGGCGCCGCCCGGGCCGGAGCGGGTGCGGCGCTGCGCCGGTTCGCCGAGACGCTCGGCGTGCCGGTGGCCACCACGTTCCACGGCAAGGGCGTGTTCCCCGACGACCACCCGCTGTCCCTGGGTGCGGTCGGGTTCATGCGGCACGACTACGTGAACTTCGGCTTCGACCGGGCCGACGTGATCGTCGCCGTCGGCTACGAGTTGCAGGAGTTCGACCCGGTCCGGATCAACCCCACCGGTGCCACCCGGATCATCCACGTGCACCGCTTCCCCGCCGAGGTGGACGCGCACTACGACGTGTCCGTCGGGCTGCACGCCAACATCGCCCGCAGCCTGGACGCCCTCGCCTCAGCCGTCGACCGGCGGTTCGACACCCTGCAGGCCCCGGAGCGCATCCAGGACCTGCTGGCCAGGGAACTGGAGCTGGGCCGGCAGGACGACCGGTTTCCGTTGGCGCCGGCCAGGATCGTCGCCGACACCCGCACGGCACTGGACCGCGACGACATCGTCCTGGTGGACACGGGCGCGCTGAAGATGTGGATGGCCCGGCTGTACCCGACGTACGGGCCGAACACCTGCCTGATCTCCAACGGCCTGTCCACCATGGCGTGGACCGTGCCGGGCGCGATCGGCGCGAAGCTGGCCAAGCCGGACCGCAAGGTGCTGGTCGCCACCGGTGACGGCGCGTTCCTGATGAACTCGCAGGAGATCGAGACGGCACTGCGGCTGCGGCTGCCGGTCGTCATCCTCATCTGGGTGGACGACGCCTACGGGCTCATCAGCTGGAAGATGGAACTGGAGATCGGCCACGACGTCGACACGCGGTTCGGCAACCCGGACTTCGTGAAGTACGCGGAGAGCTTCGGCGCCACCGGCTACCGGATCACGTCGGCGGACGAACTGCTGCCCACGCTGCGCACCGCGCTGGCCGCCGACACGGTCTCGGTGATCGCGTGTCCGGTCGACTACTCGGCCAATCTCCAGTTGATCGAGTCGCTCGGCGAACTGGACGAATCCGTGTCCTGACCTACGCCGCCACAGTGGTGAGGAAGTCCTGCACCGCGCGGGGTCCGCGGAACACGCGCAGATCGACGGCGGTGGCGGCGAGCTCGCGGCGGAGTCCGGGCAGCGACTGGCGGCGGTAGGTGACCAGCCACCACCAGAAGTCGGCTCGCTCCCGCGACCGCCGCAGCACCCGCCACGCACAGCGCCACAGCGAGAAGTCCAGCAACAGCACGGTGTCCGCCGCGGCCAGCCGGACCTCCGGCACGTCGTACGGCCCGAGATCGCCGTCCATGATCCACTCCGGCCGTTCGGCCAGCTCCCGCTGCCTGGCCGCCCACTGCTCGTGGGTGAGCGGGATCAGGTCGGGCGACCAGAAGTGCTTGTCCAGCTCCACGACCGGCAGCCCGGTGAGCGCGCCGAGCCGCCGGGCCAGCGTCGACTTGCCGGCGCCACCGCGCCCCAGGATCACCACCCGCCGCACCCGACCATCATGCCGGTCAGGCGCCGAGCATCCCAGATGGACGGTCAGGAGGTGCGGCCGAACACCGGTTCCCGTTTCGCCACGAACGCCTGCACCCCCTCCCGGTGGTCCTCGCTGACGCCGCACTCCATGTGGCGCGGGATCTCCCGGTCCATCGACGTGGCGAGATCGTCGTGGTCGGCCTCCAGCAGGTTCCGCTTCATGTTGCGCAGCGCCAGCCGTGGGCCACCGGCCAGCCGGGCGGCCAGCGCCTGGGCGGCGTCGGCGAGTTCGTCGGCCGGCACGATCCGGTTGAGCAGGCCCAGTTCCAGGCACCTGTCGGCGTCGGTCCGTTCGGAGAAGAACATCATCTCGCGGGCCCGCGCCGGCCCGACCAGCCGGTGCAGCAGCCAGGCCGTGCCGTAGTCGCCGGACAGGCCGACCCGCGCGAACGCGGTCACCAGCACCGTGGCCGGGCAACCGATCCGCAGGTCGGCGGCGAGCGCCAGACCCAGGCCGGCACCGGCGGCCGCGCCCGGGAGGGCCGCCACCACCGGCTTGGCGAACCCGTACAGCCGGCCGACGGTGGCCGCCTGCGAGTCCCGCTGCCGGGCGATCCGGTCCGGCTGCGGCGCCGACGCCGTGCCGCCCTCGCCCCCGCGCTCGGCGAACGCTTTCACGTCCCCGCCGGCGCAGAACGCCTGGCCGGCACCGGTGAGCAGGACCGCGCCCACGTCGGCGGCCGACTCCAGTTCGGCCAGCAGCGTGGCCAGCCCGCCCAGCATGTCCGGTGTCAGCGCGTTGCGCCGTTCCGGCCGGTTCAGCACGATCCGGCCGACGCCGTCGCGTACCTCGCCCAGCACGTCCGTGGTGCCCGTGTCGATCGTCCGCTGCGTCATGGCGCGATGGTGCCACACGTCATTCGTCCTGCTCGGCGAGAAAGTCGCCGACGATGTCCGGAAGTCGGGGCGAGTACCAGATGTTGTAGTGCGTCCGGTTCGGTAGGATGGCCAGCCGCATCGGGGTGGGTGTCGAGCCGTCGAAGCCGCCGTCCGCGCTGCCGCCGCCCAGCAGTCCGAAGAACTCCGCGGCATGTGTCGTGGTGATGCTGTCCGTGTCCGCGTACACCAGCAGGGTGGGCGCGGTGATGCCGGGCACCTCGTCGGTCCAGTCGTACGGCGAGCTGATCAGTTCGCCCGTCTTGTCCATCAACGTGGGGAAAGCGTCGACGTCCGGCGCGACCGCCGCGTACTCCTCGTACATCGGGGTCTGCCGCATCTGTTCGAAACCGGCGCTGCTCACCTGGTTCATCGCGGCTCGCACCTCGGCGTGCCACGCGTCCTGCCGGCACGGCGTGGACACCAGGGTCAGGCTGCGCACCAGGTCCGGGTGCTGGATGGTGGCGCGGAGGCTGGCGCCGCCGCCCAGCGAGTAGCCGAACAGGTCGACCCGGTCCAGGCCGAGATGACCGGCCAGCGCGGCCAGGTCGTCACCGAACTCGGCGAAGCTGAACGGGCGGTGGGCGTCCGGGCTGCGCCCGTGGCCGCGCAGGTCGACGGAGATCACCCGCCGAGCGGCGGACAGGTGCTCGGCCAGCTCGCGGAACATCACCGTCGACCCGAAGCCGCCGTGCGACACGATCACCGGCACGTCACCGGAACCCCTGCTCTCCCAATACATCCTGGTGCCGTTGAGCGGTGCGTATCCGCTGGTCACGTCGGTCATGGCGGGACGATAGCGCATCAGCCGGACGCATCCTGCGAGTTGACCGTCAGCACCGAACCGATGACCGTAAGAGATCGGTAACCACCCGATCGGCGGGATCCGACCACACGAGGAACTACCCTCCGGTCAGGCACGATCGTCGACGGGGCTCCAGATCGGGCTCAACGCGGGAGCATTCATGGTCACGTTGGTTTTCGTCGGGTTCCTCGCTGGCGTGATCACCAGCATCTCGCCGTGCGTGCTGCCGGTGCTGCCCGTGGTGCTGACCGCGGGCGCCAGCCGCAGGGAACCGGTGCCGGCCACCGTGGGAGCACCGGCCGAGGCGCCGGCCCGCACCTGGTCGTGGCGCCCGGTCGGCGTGGTCGCCGGGCTGGTGGTCAGCTTCAGCCTCGCCACCCTGTTCGGGTCGGTCGTGCTGAGCGCGCTGCACCTGCCCCAGGACCTGCTGCGTGACCTGGGCATCGCGGTGCTGGTGATCATCGGTGTCGGCCTGATCTGGACGCCGTTCGGCGAGCTGCTGGAGAAGCCGTTCACCAGGTTGCCGTCCCGGCGGGTCAACCCGAACGGCAACGGCGTCGTGCTCGGTCTCGGCCTTGGGCTGTTGTACGTGCCGTGCGCCGGCCCGGTGCTGGCCACCATCGCGGTCATCGGCGCCAGCCACACCATCGGGCTGGGCGCGCTCGTGCTCACCGCCGCGTTCGGCATCGGCGCCGGCGTGCCGCTGCTGATCCTGGCGCTGGCCGGCGAACAGGTCACCCGGCGCACCGGCACGTTGCGGCGCTACGCCCGCCAGTTGCGGGTCACCGGCGGCGTGCTGATGCTCGTCGTCGCCGTCCTGATCGGCTTCAACCTCACCGACGGCCTGCAGCGCAACGTGCCCGGCTACACCACGGCACTGCAGAACCTGGTGGAGAGCAACACTTCGGCGGCCAAACAACTGCACGCGCTGTCCAGCGGCAACGCCCACGGGCCGGGCAACAGCGCCGGCGCGAACTCGGCCGGCGGCGCCACCTGCACCGAGGACGGCCAGACACTGGAGAACTGCGGCACCGCACCGGAACTGACCGGGATCACCGGCTGGCTGAACACACCGGGCGACCGGCCGCTGAGCCTGGCCGGGCTGCGCGGCAAGACGGTGCTGATCGACTTCTGGACCTACAGCTGCATCAACTGCCAGCGCACGCTGCCGCACCTGGAGGCGTGGTACCGCTCCTACCACCAGGACGGGTTCGAGATCATCGGCGTGCACACGCCGGAGTTCGCGTTCGAGCATGTGCCGGCCAACGTGTCGGCGCAGGCGAAGGCCCTGGGCGTCGCGTACCCGGTCGCGATCGACAACGACTACGCCACCTGGAACGCCTACGGCAACCAGTACTGGCCGGCCGAGTACCTGGTCGGCCCCAACGGTGAGGTCCGGCACGTCACGTTCGGCGAAGGCGACTACGGCACCACGGAGGAGTTGATCCGGCAGCTCGTCTCGGAGAGCGACCCGACGGCCACCCTGCCCAGCGCCACCGACGTGCCGGACCGGACGCCGACCGAGACATCGACCCCGGAGACCTACCTGGGCTACCAGTACGCCCCGCTGCACGTCACCGGCCAGCCGCCGGTGCGGAACGCCGCCGCGACCACCAGGCTGCCCGCCACGGTCGAGCAGGACACCTTCGCCCTGGGCGGCACCTGGACGTCACAGGCCGAGGACCTGGTCGCCGGGCCGAACGCCCAACTGGCGCTGCGGTTCCAGGCCAGGGACGTGTACCTGGTGATCGGCGGCACCGGCACGGTCCAGGTGCGGGTCAACGGCAGGCTCACCAAGACGCTCACCGTCGGCGGCGTGCCGAAGCTGTACACGCTGGTGTCCGGGCCGAACCGGCGGGCGCTGCTGAACCTGGCGATGAGCCCGGGCGTCCAGGCGTACGACTTCACGTTCGGCTGATATCCGCCTACCGACCGCCCGGTTGACCGAGCCGCGGCGGTCCGGTTACGGTCGGTCCGTGCGCCCCGCCGGCATCGCCGCCACGGCCGGACAGGACGCGGTCGAGCCGACGACCGCCGAGCGGCTGCTGCGCGTCGCCGCCGCACTGTTCCGCGAGAAGGGCTACGCGGCCACCACCACCCGCGAGCTGTCCGACCGCCTGCACATCCAGAAAGCCTCGCTGTACCACCACATTCGCGGCAAGGAGGACCTGCTGCTGGTGATCTGCCAGGAAAGCCTGAGCCGGATCACCGCGGCCGTCACCGAGGCCGCCACCCGTGCCACGCCGGCGAACCGGCTGCACGACATGGTGGTCGCGCACGTGCGCAGTGCCCTGGCCGACCGTGACCTGCACACCACGATGCTGACCGATCTCCGGTCGCTGTCGGCCGACCGGCGCCGGGACGTGCTGGCCCGCAGGGACGCCTACGAGCAGCTGTTCACCCAGGCCATCCGGACCGAGCAGGCCGCCGGCCGGATCCGGGACGACGTGGACGCCCGCGGCCTCACGCTGTCCCTGCTGAACCTGTTGAACTGGACCATCTTCTGGTTCGACCCGAGCGGCGCGCGCTCGGCGGGCGACATCGCCGAGATGCTGGCCACCATCTATTTCGACGGAGCCAGGGCGAGGTAGACGTGAACGTGTCCGAGTCGGTGCTGACCCCGCTGGCCTTCCTGGAGCGCAGCGCGTACGTGTGGGCGCGGCGGACGGCGGTGCGGGACGGCGACCGGCGCTGGACGTACGCCGAGCACGCCGACCGGGTACGGCGGGCGGCGGCCGCGCTGCGCGAACGGCTCGGTGTGGCGCCGGGGGACCGGGTCGCCACGCTGCTGCCCAACGTGGTGTCGATGCTGGAACTGCACTATGCCGTGCCCGGTGTCGGCGGTGTGCTGGTGCCGCTGAACACTCGGCTGGCCGCCGGCGACTACGCCTACGTGCTGGACCACAGTGGAGCGTCGGTCGTGGTCGCGTCCACGGAACTGCGCGACACCCTGGACGCCGCGCTCGCCGCCATGGCCGAGCCGCCGCGGTCGGTGGTGTGGGTGGACCCGGACGATCCCGGCCGGTGCGAGTACGAGGCGCTGCTGGCTGGCACGGCCCCGGCACCGTTGGTCCAGCCCGACGACGAGCGGGCCCTGCTGTCCATCAACTACACGTCCGGCACCACGGGCCGGCCGCGTGGCGTGATGACCTCGCACCGCGGCGCCTACCTGCACAGCCTGGGCGTGATCGCGGAGGCCGGGCTGGACACGCGCAGCACCTACCTGTGGACGCTGCCGATGTTCCACTGCAACGGCTGGGCCTACACCTGGGCGGTGACCGCGGCCGGCGGCACCCACCTGTGCCTGCCCAGGGTCAGAGCGGACGCGGTCTGGCGCGCGATCGCCGACGACGGCGTCACCCACCTGTGCGCCGCGCCGACCGTGGTGACCATGATGCTCGGCGCACCGGAGGCGCAGCCGACGCGGTCGCCGGTGCACCTGTTCGTCGGGGGAGCGCCGCCCACGCCGAGCCTGCTGGCCAGGGCCGAGAAACTGGGCATCGCCATGACCCATCTCTACGGCCTGACCGAGACGTACGGCCCGCTCGCGGTGTGCGCGTGGCAGCCGGAGTGGGACGACCTGCCGGACGCCGACCAGGCCCGGCTGCGGGCGCGGCAGGGCGTGGGCACGGTGGTGTCGGACCGGATGCGCGTCGTCGACGACCAGATGCGCGACGTTCCGGCCGACGGCACGACCGTCGGCGAGGTCGTGATGCGCGGCAACAACGTCATGCTCGGCTACTACCGCGATCCCGCCGCCACCGAGCAGGCGTTCGCCGGGGGCTGGTTCCACTCCGGCGATCTCGCGGTGCTGCACCCGGACGGCTACGTCGAACTGCGCGACCGGCTGAAGGACGTCATCATCTCCGGCGGCGAGAACATCGCCAGCATCGAGGTGGAGCAGGTGCTCGCCGCGCACCCGTCGGTGTCCGAGGTGGCCGTGGTCGGGCGGCCGGACGAGCAGTGGGGCGAGGTGCCGATCGCCTACGTCACCGTGACCGGCGACGGCCTGGACGTGGACGAACTGCGCGCCTTCGCCCGGGACCGGTTGGCCCACTTCAAGGTGCCCAAGCAGGTGATCGTCGTCGACGACCTGCCGAGGACGGCCACCGGCAAGATCCAGAAGTTCGTCCTGCGTGCCAACGCATGACCGGCGCCTACGAAACCAGCGTCGAAGCACTCCGCTCCTACGAGCGGAAGCTGCGGACCAGCGTCGAGGAACTGCGTGCGGCGTTCACCGCGACCAACGGGATCGACCTGACCGGGCTGCCGGACGGCGCGGCCGGGACGTTCGCCGACTCGGCGGCGTTCGTCGCCGAGTACCGGTCGGCGGCCGGCGTGCTGTGGCCGGGCGCGGTGGCCGTGCTCGGCGCGCTGGAGGACACGGCGCGGACACTGGGGGAGACGTTGGACCGGTACCTGGAGCAGGAGCAGCTGGCCGAGGACAGCATCCGGCGGATCGGCGACATGCTGCGGTGGGACCGATGACGACTCCCCGGGACGTCGAGCTGGCCGCCGTCGTCGACCAGGACGAGCTCATCGAACGCGCTGACCGGTGGGCGGTGCTGGCCAGGAGCCTGGCCCAGGTCCACGACAGCCTCAGCCCTGGCCTGCCCGCGGTGGAGGAGATCTGGGTGGGCGAGGCCGCGACCGCCTTCTTTGACGTGCTGCGTCCGCTGCTGGCCGACATCAGCCGGCTGGCGGAGCAGATGCTGCTGGTCAGGAACGCGTTGACGAGCGTGCAGGAGGACGCGACGCCGGTGCGCCAGGCGCTGTACCGGGACGTCATCGGCTGGCAACGCGACCTGGCGGCGATCGACATGGACGCGCGGAAGGACCCGCTGCACCCCGACCAGTACGAGGCACAACGCGCGGCCGTGACCGGTCGCTGGACGGCACGGGCACGGGCGGACGCCCGGCCGCTGGTCGAGGCGCTGGTGGCCGGCGCGGCTAGCCTGGCGACGGTCGATCCCGGCTGAGCCTACGATCACCACGTGGCGGTGATCCTGGTGACCGGCATGTCCGGCACGGGAAAGTCGACGGTGCTGAACCGCTTGGCGCAGCGCGGATACCGAGTAGTGGACACCGACTACGGCGGCTGGGTCGAACACGTCCCCCGTCCCGACGGCACCGGCATGGAGCCGCAGTGGCGCGAGGACCGGATTGACGCCCTGATCACCGACCACGAACTGTCCGGCGAGCCACTGTTCATCGCGGGCGCGGTATGGAACCAAGCCAGGTTCCGATCCCGGTTCGACGAAATCGTCCTGCTCAGCGTGCCCGTGCAGGTGATGCTCGACCGCATCGCCGACCGCGACACCAACACCTTCGGCAAGACCACCGATGAACGCGACCGGATCGTCGCGGACAAGACCGAGATCGAACCACTGCTCCGGTCATCCGCCACCGTGGAAATCGACACCCGAAAACCACTCACCGACGTGGTGAACCAACTGGCGGCACTGGCCGGCCCACCATCCGCCCGCTGACCATTCCGATCACACCATGTGGCGAGGAGTAGCGAAGATGGACACCGTGGCGACCAAGCGGCAGAACCGAGCGCCGCTCAATTTCTGGGCCGTCGTGGATGAAGCCTGTCTGCATCGGCAGGTCGGCGGCAGTGCCAGTCATGCGCGGCCAGCTCCGTGCCCTCAATGAGACGGCCGGTAACCCCAATGTCACCGTCCAGGTCATTCCATTCAGCGCCGGCGCTCATCGGGGATGCCAGGGTCGTTCGTCCTGATGAGCTTTCCCGACCCGATGGACATGGATTCAATCTACATAGATAGCATGTTCGGCGACTTGTTCCTGGAGTCGGAGGCCGAAATTTTCCCGCTACACCACTATGCCCGACACGCTGCGGACCGTGGCCTTGAGCCCGGACCACTCGCGTGACTTGATTGCGCGGCTCGCCAGCCGCAAGGAGGCATGATGAAAATGACTGCGAGCCACGATGACCTGTCCGCGCTGACTTGGCGTACAAGTTCGTACTCCAGTGGCAACGGGCAGTGTGTCGAGGTTGCCTTTGAAGGCGAACGGGTGGCGGTGCGCGACTCAAAGCATCCGGAGTCGGCGGTGTGGTTCAGCCGGTTGACTTCGGGGTGGTGGCCAGGATGCGTCCGTGAGTGCAAATAGCCGAGGCGACAGTTCGTGACGACCCGCCGCTCACAGGTCCATCTCGACTTGGCCCGCGCCGCTGCCCGCCAAGGGGACGACCGCCTGGCTGTGCTGCACCTGCTGGAAGGTGAGCGAGTGGC
>DATEPR010000165.1:0-8986 GCA_035273045.1 Pseudonocardiaceae bacterium
CGACGAGCACCCGGACGCCGACCCCGGGACCGCCGTCCGGACCGCCAAGGCGGCGGTGGAACGGGCCGCGTGGGACACCCGCGACCGGGTGCCGAGGATCACCGGTCCGACGCCGCTGTGCCGGGACCGCTGGTTCGCGCAACGCCTGGCCGACCTGGAGGTCTACGTCCGCCAGCACCACGCCGAGAAGGATCTCGCCACGCTCGGCGAGGAGGTGCTCACCGCGGAGTGCGGACGGTGATCACCGCGGTCGGTGTGGTGGTGCCGGCGCGGGACGAGGGCGAATCGATCGAAGCGTGCGTGCGCGGCGTGCTGGCCGCGTTACGCCGGCTGCCGGCGGACGTCCAACCGGCCCTGTGCGTGGTGGCCGACCGCTGCACGGACGACACGGCGGACGTGGCGAGCGCCGCCGTGTTCGGCTGGCCGGCCCGCGTGGTGGCCAACGGAGCCGACGCGACCATCGGCGAGATCCGTGATCTCGGCGTGCGCCACCTCGGCCTGGCCGGGCACCGGCCGGCGGAGACCTGGCTGCTGTCCACCGACGCGGACACGGTCGTCGCGCCGGACTGGGCGCTGCGCCACCTGCACCTGGCCCGGCACGGGATCCACGCGGTGGCCGGTGCCACGGAGTTGCTGGGCCGGACCGTCCTACCGGTACACGCCTACGGGGCGAACCTGGGCGTGCGGGCGGACGCCTACCGGGCGGTGGGCGGGTTCGGCGCGGTGGCCACGGGCGAGGACCAGGACCTGTGGCACCGGCTGGTGGAGGCGGGTTTCCGCTGCCGCTACGCGGACGGCCCCCGGGTGCTGACCAGCAGCCGCCGCCAAGGCCGGGCACCACATGGCGTGGCCGCGTTGCTGGCCCGGCTCGACCGGGAACGAGACGTGCTCTGAGCGGTCGTTCGTCAGGTTCTGGCCTGTACCGCCTGCCATGCGATGAGGGCGGCGCCCAGCGTCCCGGCGATCGCGGCGAGGATCCAGCTGCCGGTCATCAGCGCCGCGAACAGCAGCCCGAACATCAGCCAACCGACGGCCAGGACCGTGTGCGGCCGCAGCGACCGGCGGCGGCGCGGCTGGAACTGGCGTTCCAGTTCGGCGAGCGTTCGGCGTTCCCGGGCGGTCAGCGACATCACCGGTCTCCCTCCGTGTACTCGGCGTATGCCCATCCCGGCCGAGTCCCAATCTCCTGGTTTCCAGATGTGCGCCGATGGGTAGTAGCGGAACAGGGCCACGAGTGGGAGGTGGACGTGGGCAGGGTGATTCGTGCGACCAGGCCCGACAACGCGCTGCTGCGGCGGCTGCGTGCGGCGGCTTCGGACGTGGACGAGCGATACCGTCCGGCTCGCGGGCTACGCGCCCAGTTGAACAAGGTGTTTCCCACCCACTGGTCGTTCCTGCTGGGTGAGGTCGCGCTCTACAGCTTCATTGTGCTGGTCCTTTCCGGCACCTACCTGGCGCTGTTCTACGACCCGTCGATGGCCGAGGTGCGCTACGACGGCGTGTACAGCGACCTGCGCGGCACGGAGATGTCCCGCGCCTTCGAATCGACATTGGACATCTCGTTCGCGGTGCGCGGCGGCCTGTTCGTCCGCCAGTTGCACCACTGGGCGGCGCTGCTGTTCGTGGCCGCGATGGCCGTGCACATGATGCGGATCTTCTTCACCGGAGCGTTCCGCAAGCCGCGTGAGGCGAACTGGATGATCGGCATGCTGCTGCTCATCCTGGGCGGCGCCGAGGGCTTCACCGGTTACTCGCTGCCCGACGACCTGCTGTCCGGCACGGGTGTGCGCGCGGCGGTGTCCGGCGGCATCCTGTCGGTGCCGCTGATCGGCACCTGGCTGCACTGGCTGGTGTTCGGCGGCGAGTTCCCCGGCACCGTGTTCGTCCCGCGCTTCTTCGCGCTGCACATCCTGCTCGTGCCGGGGTTGATCATCGCGCTGATCTCGGTGCACCTGGCACTGGTCTGGTACCAGAAGCACACCCAGTTCCCCGGCGTGGGGCGCGCCGAGGGCAACGTGGTCGGCGAGCGCATCCTGCCCAGGTTCGCGGTGACCGCGGGCGCCTGGTTCACCACCGTGCTGGGCGTGCTGGCCCTGATGGCCGGGCTGTTCCAGATCAACCCGGTGTGGCAGTACGGGCCGTACACGCCGGCCCAGGTGTCGGCGGGCGCGCAACCGGACTGGTACATGGGCTGGACCGAGGGCCTGCTGCGCATCTTCCCGGACTGGGAGATCAACTTCGGCCACCGCTACCTGATCCCGGCCGCGTTGTGGCCGCTGTTGGTGTTGGGCCTGGTGCTGGGCACGATGCTGCTGTACCCGGCCATCGAACGGAAGCTGTCGAAGGACTACGCGTACCACAACCTGTTGCAGCGACCCAGGGACGTGCCGGTCCGCACCGGGCTGGGCGCGATGGGCGTGGCGTTCTTCGTGGTCACCACGGCGTCCGGCGGCAACGACGTGCTCGCCGACAAGTTCCACATCTCGCTGAACGCCATGACCTGGGCCGGCCGGATCGGTGTGCTCATCCTGCCGCCGCTGGCCTACTACGTGGCCTACCGCGTGTGCATCGGGTTGCAGCGCGCCGACCGGGAGGTGCTGGAGCACGGCATCGAGACCGGCATCATCAGGCGGCTGCCGCATGGCGAGTTCATCGAGGTGCACCAGCCGCTCGGCGGCACCGACGCCCACGGCCACCCGCTGCCGCTGGAGTACCAGGGCGCGCCCGTGCCGAAGAAGATGAACAAGCTCGGCTCCGCCGGACGTCCGGTGCCGGGCAGCCTGCTGCGGCCCGATCCGTCCGAGGAAACGGCGGCGCTGGCCGGTGCCCGGGAGGACCGCGAGGGGTCCTGACGCTCAGTCGTCGAGTTCGCCGTGCCGGGCGGTGAGCGTTCGACCAGCCTGATGTTCGGATCCTGGGAGGCTTTGCGCAGGATCGGGAACGCCTCTTCGGCGTCCACCGCGCCGGGCCATGATGATGCCCTTGGCCTGCCCGATCACGTCCCAGGTGCCCAGCGCGCGTTGCAACTGGGTCTCGCGAACTCCCCTCGCGCCGATGGGCCGTGAGGCCCATCGGCGCGAGGAGTACCCGTTGCCCCGGTGATCGGTGCGTCATTCGGCGGGTGGCGGCCGGCGGATGTCCCTGGACACCGAGCCACCGGCCACGTCCGCCGACGTGCCCAGGCTTTCGTCGTAGGACCGGGACGTGCCCAGGCCCTCGTCGTCGTAGGACCGGGTGTCCGGCGGCAGCGCGTCCTCGTCCGCCTCGTCGGTGGCCGGATCGGACTCCGCCGTGTCGTCGGGCTGTTCCTCGGCCAGCCGCTCGTCCAGCGGCGCGGGGTGCGCGTCCTCCCAGGGGGTCGTCCCGCGCCGGTCGGCCGCCGACCAGTGCTCCGGCGGGTCCATGCCCGCCTCCAGCGGGTCCAGCCGCAACCGGTCCTCGTCCAGGTCCTCCGCGCTGTTCAGCGCGGCCGGGTCGGTCTCCACCGGGTCCGGTGGCCCGCTGTCCTGCGGCGGGTCGTACGGCTGATCGCGGTCGGTCATCGTCGGTCTCCTCAGTTGACGGTGAGCACGGTCTTCAGCCAGCCGTCCTCCCGGCGGTCGAAGCGCTGGTACGCCTCGATGGCCGACACGGGCTCCTCCTGCTTGGTGATGAACGTGGTCGGGTCGACCACGCCGGTCGCGACGAGGTCCAGGAGGCCCGGCACGTACTTGCGGTGGTTGCAGTTGCCCGCGTTGACGGTGAGGTTCTTGTTCATCGCCACGCCGAAGGGCAGCGTGTCGAACGTGGGCGGGTAGACGCCGATGACGCCCAACGTGCCCGCCTTCGCCACGGCGCTCACCGCCCACCGCAGCGCCAGGCTGGGCGCGTCACCGGGCACCCAGGTGTCCTCGTCCGGTGCCGCGTCGGGCGCGACCGCGGCACGTTCCCGCTCGAACGTCTCGTCCAGTTCCTCGGCCCGCGCAGCGGCCGGACCCTGCCGGGGCCGCGTCGCGTCCACGCCGACGGCGTCGATGACCCGGTCCACGCCGATGCCGTCGGTGAGCTCGCGCACCGTGCCGACCGGATCGTCGCGGTTGAAGTCGATCACTTCGGCGTTCTGCTCCAGCGCCTTGACCAGCCTGGTCTCCAGCCCGTCCACGACCAGGACCCGGCTGGCGCCCTGGCGTTTCGCCGACGCGACCGCGAACTGCCCGACGACCCCGGCACCCAGCACGAGCACCGTGTCGCCGTCGCTCACCTCGGCCAGCCGGGCGCCGAACCAGCCGGTCGGGAAGATGTCGGAGACCAGGATGGCCTGGTCGTCGGTGACGTTGGGCGGAACGCGGACCAGGGTGGTCGCCGCGTACGGGATGCGGGCGTACTCGGCCTGCAACCCGTGCACCGGCCCGGTGCTCTCCGGTCCGCCGAAGAACGACGTGCCGGCCGCCGGCCCGTTCGGGTTGGCCTTGTCACACTGCGCGTAGTAGCCCGCGCGGCAGTACGAACAGTTGCCGCACCCGATGGTGGACGTCACCACGACCCGGTCACCGGGGGAGAAGCCGCGCACCGCGGAACCGACCTCCTCCACCAGGCCGACCGCCTCGTGCCCAAGGATCGTGCCGTCCCGCATCCCGGGCATCGTGCCGCGCACCAGGTGCAGGTCGGTGCCGCAGATCGCGCTGCGGGTGATCCGGACGATCGCGTCCGTGGGTTGCTCGATCACCGGATCGGCTACGGTGTCCAGGCCGATGTCGCCGGGACCGTGCCAGACCACTGCCTTCATGTCATTCCCTTCGACGAGAGTCGTCCCGTTTGCCGGTGGAGTAGCCACGAGGCGCCGCCGTTTACCCCTGGTGCGGTCGTGGGTAGCACCTGCGTGTGAGAGCCGACATCGAACTGCGTGTCGACGGCCGGCCGTGCCGGACCACGCTCGACACGCGAACGTCGCTGCTGGACCTGCTCCGCGACGACCTGGGCGACACGAGCGTGAAGAAGGGCTGCGACCACGGGCAGTGCGGCGCCTGCACCGTGTTGCGCGACGGCCGCCGGGTGCTGGCGTGCCTCACGCTCGCGGTGACCTGCCAGGGATCGGACGTCACCACGGCCGCCGGACTGGGTTCGGCCGAGCGACCGCATCCCGTGCAGCGCGCGTTCGGCGACCACGACGCGCTCCAGTGCGGCTACTGCACGCCCGGTCAGGTCTGCTCGGCGGTCGCCGTGCTCGACGAGATCCGGGACGGCGTGCCGAGCGCGGTCACCCCGGACGTCGCCGGCCGCCCGGAGCTGTCCAGCGCGGAGGTGGCCGAGCGGATGAGCGGCAACCTGTGCCGGTGCGGTGCCTACGTGAACATCGTCGCGGCCGTCCGGGACGCGGGTCGCGAGGTGGTGGGCGGATGAGGCAGTTCCGCTACGTCGCGCCCGCCGACGCCGCGTCGGCCGTCCGGACGCTGGCCGCCGAACCCGACGCCATGTTCCTCGGTGGCGGCACGAACCTGGTCGATCACCTGCGGTTGGGCGTCGCCGGGCCGTCCGTCCTGGTCGACGTGACCGGCGTGACGTCGGCCGAGATCACCGAACACGACGGCGGCCTGTCGATCGGCGCCGCCGTGCGCAACAGTGACCTGGCCGCCCACCCGGTGGTGCGGCGGGACTATCCGATGGTCGCGCGGGCGGTGCTCGCCGGTGCGTCCGGTCAGTTGCGCAACATGGCCACGACGGGCGGGAACCCGTTGCAGCGCACCCGCTGCGTGTACTTCCAGGACGTCACCACGCCATGTAACAAGCGGGAACCGGGCTCGGGCTGCTCGGCCATCGGCGGCTACACCCGCCACCACGCCATCCTGGGCGCCTCACCGCAGTGCGTGGCGACGCATCCGTCCGATCTCGCGGTCGCGCTGGCCGCGGTGGACGCCGAGGTCCGCGTGCTCGGTCCGGCGGGGGAGCGGCGGTTGCCGTTCACCGCGCTGCACCGGCTGCCCGGCGAGCACCCGGAGCGGGACACCGTGCTGGAGCCCGGTGAGCTCATCACCGCGATCGACCTGCCACCACTGCCTGTTGCCCGACGGTCCACCTACGTCAAGGTGCGGGACCGGGCGTCCTACGCCTTCGCGCTGGTGTCGGTGGCGGCCGCGTTGACCGTGCGCGGCGGCCAGGTCGACGACGTCCGCGTCGCACTCGGCGGCGTGGCCCACGCGCCGTGGCGGGCCAGGCGCGCGGAACGGTCGCTGATCGGCGGACCGGCCGGCCCGGACGCCTACCGCGCGGCGGCGGACGCCGAACTGGCCGCCGCCCGGCCGCTGTCCGGTTTGGACGGTGGCAACGAGTTCAAGATTCCGCTGGCACGCCAGCTCGTGGTGGACACACTCAGCCGGCTCGCGGAGGACACATGACGGACGTGGCACAACTCGGCGCGATCGGCCGGGACCTGGCCCGGCGCGACGGATGGGCGAAGATCACCGGCACCGCGCCGTACGCCTACGAATCGCCGGTGCGGCGCCCCCTGTTCTGCGGGCCGGTGCAGGCGACGATCGCCAGGGGCACCGTGACCGGGATGGACACCGCGGCGGCGCTCACCGTCGACGGCGTGATCGACGTCGTGACGCCGTTCGGCGCGGAACAACTGGCGTCCACATCGGACAAGGAACTCGCCGTCCTGCAAACCACCGACGTGGCGTTCCGGGGCCAGTTCATCGGCGCCGTGATCGCCGAGTCGCCCCACGCGGCACGCGAAGCCGCCGACCTGGTGGCCGTGACCTACCGGACCGCTGAGCACGACACCCGGCTGCGCCCGGACCGCGACGACCTGTACACACCGGACACGGTCGCCCCGGACTTCCCCGCCGACACCGGCCAGGGCGACCCGGACCGGGCGATGGCCACCGCCGACGTGACCGTCCAGCAGACGTACACGACGCCCATGTACCACAACAACCCGATGGAACCCCACGCGACGACGGCACTGTGGGACGGGTCGGACCTGACGCTGTGGGACTCGACCCAGGGCGTGCACCCGGTGCGGGCCGCGATCGCCGAGGTGTTCGGACTGGACGAGGACCGGGTGCACGTGGTGTGCCCGTACGTGGGCGGCGGCTTCGGGTCGAAGGGCACGCCGCACGCGCACGTCGTGCTCGCCGCGCTGGCGGCCAGGACCATCCCGGGCCGGCCGGTCAAGCTGGCACTCACCCGGCAGCAGATGTTCTCGCTGGCCGGCTACCGGACGCCGACGATCCAGCGGGTCGGCCTGGCCGCGGACCGCTCCGGCCGCCTGGCCGCGGTCACGATGGACGTCGTCGAGCAGACGTCCCGGATCAAGGAGTTCGCCGAACAGACCGGCTTGCCGGCCAGGATGATGTACGCGGCGCCGCACCGGCGCACCACGCACCGGCTGGCCGCCCTGGACGTGCCGGTGAACTCGTGGATGCGCGCGCCCGGCGAGTGTCCCGGCATGTTCGGTCCGGAAGTGGCGATGGACGAACTCGCCGTGTCACTGGGCATGGACCCGATCGAACTGCGCGTGCGCAACGAACCCGACGTCGACCCCGAGTCGGGACGCCCGTTCTCCAGCCGCAACCTGGTGGCGTGCCTGCGCACCGGGGCCGACCGGTTCGGCTGGGCCGGTCGCGACCCGCTGCCCGGCCGCCGGCGGGAGGGCGACTGGCTGGTCGGCACCGGCGTCGCGGCGTCGGTCTATCCGGCCAACCGGATGCCCGCGTCGACGGCGGTGATCCGCTACCAGGACGGGCGCTACGTCGCCGAGATCGGGGCCGCCGACCTGGGCACCGGCACGTGGACCACGCTGGCGCAGATCGCCGCGGACGCGCTCGACGAACCGGTGGAGCGCACCGAGGTCCGCATCGGCGACACGCGCTACCCCTTCGCGAGCGTGGCCGGCGGCTCGTCCGGCATCGCGACGTGGGGTTCCGCCGTGGTCGAGGCCGCGCGGGAGTTCCGCCGCAAGTTCGGCCGTGACCCCGATGACGGGGACGCCGCCGAGGCGAGCCTGACGGACAATCCGGCCGCGTCGCGGTACTCGACGTACGCGTTCGGCGCCCAGTTCGCCGAGGCCCGCGTGCACGCGGGCACCGGCGAGATCCGGGTGCCCCGGCTGTACGGGGTGTTCGCGGCGGGCCGGATCGTGAACCCGCGCACGGCCCGGTCGCAGTTCGTCGGCGGGATGACGATGGGCCTGTCGATGGCCCTGTTCGAGCAGAGCCTGTTCGACCACCGGTTCGGGCACGTGGTCAACCACGACCTGGCCGAGTACCACATCGCGACCAACGCGGACGTGCCCGACGTGCGGGCCGACTGGCTGGACGAGCACGATCCGCACGTCAATCCGCTTGGTACCAAGGGAATCGGCGAAATCGGCATCGTCGGCACGGCGGCGGCGGTCGCCAACGCCGTCCACCACGCCACCGGCGTCCGCGTCCGGGACCTGCCGGTCACGCTCGACCGGGCGCTGCCCGGCCGGTGACCATGGACGTCGCCGTCGTCGGCCAGGTGGCCAGGGATCTGGTGTTGCGGGTGGACCAGGTGCCGGGTGCCGGCACGTCCGTGCCGGTGCGGGAACGGATCGAGACACTGGGCGGGAAGGGCGCCAACCAGGCGGTGTCGCTGGCCCAGCTCGGTGCGTCGGTCGCGCTGGTCGGCGTGGTCGGTGACGACGCCGACGCCGACCGGGTGCTCGACCGGGCGCGTGCGGACGGGATCGACGTCACCGCCGTCACGCGCCGGGCGGGCAGCCGGACCGGGCTCATCGTCGACATCGTGGACGACGACGCGACCTGGCGGTACCTGGAGGACCTGCCGTCGTCGGTGTTGCTCACCGAGCAGGACGTGGCGGCCAGCGCCGAGCTGCTGGCCGCGGCTCGGGCCGTGACGGTGCAACTCCAGCAGCCGGTGGACGCGGCGCTCGCCGCCGCCCGCGCGGCCCGCCAGGCGGGCGCTCTCGTGGTCCTGGACGGTGCCCCCGGCGAGCGGAGCGCCGTCGACGAGCTGCTGGCCT
>DATEPR010000166.1:0-10700 GCA_035273045.1 Pseudonocardiaceae bacterium
CCGCAGACCGGCGCAACGCAGCCAACATTGCCCACTCACCAGACAACACACCGGCCATGGCGCCGACCTGGCGCCGAGTCGACCCCTCGACGGACGACACACCAGCCATGGGCCGGGCAGCCCACAGTCCGGTGGCGAGTCGACCCCTCGGCGGACGACACACCAACCATGGACCGGGCAGCCGGCAATCCGGCAGCGAACTGGCCACTCAACGGACAACACACCAGCCACCGCTCCGGCGGCGCGACATCCGAGTGCGAGTTGACCATCCAGTGGACGACACGCCAGCCCAAGCGGGCGTAAAGCGCGGCAACCAGAAACGGCTTGTCCGTGAATCGTGCGGTGGCCGCAGCCAATCTTGTCCGCTCACCGGACGACACAGCGGCGAGCTGACCGCTCAATGGACGACACGCTCACACCTCCGACAAAGCAACAGTTCGGCGGCGTGTCGTCCACTCGGCGGACGACACGCGGAGCAATGCCACCGCAGCGCCGCGCCATCGGAACAGTCCTTGCCATGGACCGGGCTCAGGGTCGTGGATGTCGTCCACTCAGCGGACGACACACCGAACTCACCGGCGGCACCCGCACGCTCCGCTCACAGCGAAACCGCTTCCGGCTCACCCCACTCGCCATGTCGACCGTCCAATGGACGACACGCGAGCACGCCTACCAACGCCGATAGTCGCGCGGACCGAACCGTGGCCCGAACCGCGGAGCCCGGATGCCCGCTGCCTCGATGTACCGCACCGCCCGCTGCCGCTGCGGCGCATACGGCTCCAACACCTGCGCCATCCCGGCGTCGTCCAACCGCCGCCCCACCAACGCCGTCCCCACCACGTGCGGAATATGCAGGTCACCGAAGCTCACCGCGTCCGGATCACCCCACGCCCGCTGCGCGACCTCGGCCGCCGTCCACACACCGATCCCCGGCACCAACCGCAACCGCTCCCGCCCGGCCACCCCACCCAACTCCACCGCACGTTCCAACTGGTGCGCCACCTGCGCCGCCCGCACCAACGTCCGCCGGCGCGCCCCGTCCACGCCGGCCCGATGCCACTCCCAGTCCCGCAACGCCAGCAACGCTCGCGGCCCGGGCGGGACCCGCAGCGCACGCGGTGCCGGACCGGGGGCGGCGGATCCGAACCGGTAGGCCAGTTCCCGCCAGGACCGGCGCGCCTCGATCCCGGTGACCTTCTGTTCCAGCACCGCCGCGAACAGCACGTCCCACACCCGCCGCGTCGCGCCCAGCCGCAGCCCGGGCAGCCGCCGCCGGATGTCCCGCACGACAGGGTGGTGGGCGACGAACCCCGCATCATCGTCGCGGCCGCCGAGCAGCGCTGGCACACCGTCCAACAACCAGGATGCCGCCGGACCCCACGCGGCCGTGCGCACCTCGCCGCCACCGACCGTGATCGCCAGCGTGCCGATGCCGGCCGGGGTGTTGGCGGCCAACCAGTGTGTCGAGCCCTCGACGCGGTAGGCCGGATCGCCGTAGCCACGCCGTAGCGGACCCAGGGTCGCCGCCACGTCGAGCACCCGGCCCGGTCGCCAGACCCGCTCGGTCGGTCCGGTCAGCGTGGGCACGGCCGCTATCCTCGCATGCCGTGAGCACCCCGAACGTGACCGCCACCCGCCAGGCCGTGATCCTGGCCGGTGGCAACGCCACCCGCCTGCGGCCGTACACCGACGACCGCCCGAAGCCGCTGGTCGAGGTCGCCGGCCGGACCATTTTCCAGCGGCAGGCCGAGTGGCTGGCGGCGGGCGGCATCGAGCACGTGGTGGTGGCGTGCGGGTACAAGGCCGACGTGTTCGAGCGATATGTCGAGTCCACGCCGCTTCCGCTGGCCGCCACCGTCGTGCGTGAGGAGACGCAGCTCGGCCGGGGTGGTGGGCTGAAGTTCGGCGCTGGTGCGCTGCCGTTTCCCGGGGAGCGGTGGATGGGGTTGAACGGTGACGTGCTCACCGACGCCCCGGCCGCCGACATCTGCGCCCGGCACGCCGCGTCGGGTGCGGCGGCGACGATCGCGGTCGCGCAGTACCGCTGTCCGTACGGGGTGCTGAACATCGCCGACGACGACTCCGTCACCAGCTTCGTCGAGGCACCGCTGCTGCCGTACTGGATCAACGCCGGGATCTACGTCTTCGAACCGGCCACCACGGCCCTGCTGCCGGATCTCGGCGACCACGAGGACACCACGTTCCCGATGCTGGCGCGGGAAAACCGCCTGGCCGCCTACCGGATCACGACCGGCTGGCGCGGGATCGACACCGTCAAGGACCTGAAGGAGGCCGCGAAGGCACTGGTCTGATCACCGTCAACTGGTACCGCGCCACGCCAACATGCCAGTTTCCGTCCTCGTCTGACAGCACCGTCAGAAAGGGAATAGGCTTATGGAGCACCCGGGCTGCCGGGTGCGGACCCGCGAGGGCAGTGGCGACGGTAACCGGCTCGACCGGTGCGTGACGGACGGACGTCGGTGCTGTCGGCCAGCACCGGACGCAGGGGAGGTCGAGATATGGACCCCCGCGAGCGGGCGGACGTGGTGTTGGCCCGTGCCCGTGCCCGAGGCGCGTTCGTGATCACGCCCGACGACGCCGTGTCCCCCATGGACGCCGCGAACACCCTGCAGATTCCCCGGTCCGTGGTGGCCGCCGCCGACCAGCCGGACTCGACGATGGTGATTCCCGCCGCGACCGTGCACGGCCAGATGGCCCCACCGCCGGCCCAGCAGTACCCGGAGCAGCAGCCCGCCCAGGCCCGTCCGGAGGAGCAGGCCGAGGCCCAGCCGCCACCGCGCCAACTGGACGGATTGGTACCGACCACCCAGCATCCGGGCACGCAGCGCAGCATGTTGTCCCGCCGGCTGGACGGCCACTGACCGGCCGGCTCAACCGCGCCACGTCTCCAGTTTCAGCCGCACCGCCAACGCCGCCTTCACGGTGGCCATCACCGGTGCCCAGCCGGCACCCTGGTGCCGGTCGGCCAGGTAGCGGTAGGCGCTGCTGTGGTGCGCGGCCAGCATCGTCTCGGACGCCCGGGCCGTCGCGTGCCCGCCGATGTGGGTGACCTCGGCGCTGGGCACGTATACGTTCTGCCAGCCGGCGCGGCCGATCCGGTCACCCAGGTCGACGTCCTCGAAGTACATGAAGTACCGCTCGTCGAAGCCGTGCACCGCGTCGAACGCGGCCCGGCGCACCAGTAGGCACGAGCCGGACAGCCAGCCGGCGGTGCGCTCGGTGACCGCCGTGTCGGACTGGCGGTACGACCTGGTCCACGGGTTGTCCGGCCACACCCGGCCGAGCGTGGCGTGGCCGATTCCCCTGCCGAACGACGGCAACAGCCGTGCGGACGGGTAGACGGCGCCGTTCGGTTCGCGGATGAGCGGGCCGAATGTGCCGCCGTGCGGCCAGCGCCTGGTGGCCGCGAGCAGCGTGTCCAGCGAGTCGACACCCCACTCGACGTCCGGGTTGGCGATCACGACCCAGCCGATCTCCGGTGGCAGCGCCGCCACGCCGCGGTTCGCGCCGCCGCCGTAGCCGAGGTTGCCGCCGGTCTCCACCAACCGCACGCCGGGCCGCTGCGCCGCCCGCTGCGGGGCACCGTCGGTGGAACCGTTGTCGGCCAGCACGACCTGCACCGGGCGGCTGGTCGCCTTGGCGAGGCTGTCCAGGAAGCGTTCCAGCGTCTCGCCCGGCGAGTACGTCACGGTGACGACGCCAACCTGGTCGCCGTCGGATGTCGGCTCGGTCACGGTCGAACATTGTGCCGGCCGCCGGGCGGTCGACTCAGCGGCCCCTGCGATACAGGACGGCGGCCCGGTCGTAGACCTCGCGGTGCCGGTCGGCGCTGCCGGCCCAGGTGAACTCCTTGGCCCGCAGTTGCGCGGCGGCGGCGAGTTCCGCCCTGCGGGCCGGGTCGTCGAACAGCTCGACCAGTGCGGCGGCGATGTCACCGGTGCCGACACCGCAGTACGCGACCGCGTCCCCGCCAACCTCGGGCAGGCTCAGCCGCCGGGTGGTGAGCACGCACGCACCGGCCGCCATCGCCTCCAGGACCGGCAGGCCGAACCCCTCGCCGAGGCTGGGGTACGCCACCAGTTGGGCGCCACCGAGAAAACCGGCCAGCCAGTCGAGCGGCAGGTAGCCGGCCCGGATCACCCGCAACCGCCTGGGCACCGCGTCCAGCGCCCGCTCCACCTGTCCGTCCCAGCCTGGCTGGCCGGCGAGCACCAGGGCCGGGGGTCTCGTCCGGCCGCGGCACGCCTGGGCGAAGCCGCGGATCAGGGCGGGCACGTTCTTTCTCGGTTCCAGTGCGCCCAGGAACGCCACGTATTCGGTGTCGCCGAGGCCGAGGCCGTCTCTGACCTGCTGGACCTGTTCGTCGGTGGGCGGGTGCAGCAGGTCGGTGTCCACGCCGTGCGGTGCGACGTGCAGCGTGCGCGGATCGGCCGCGGCGACCCTGACCAACTCGGCGGCGGTGGCTTGGCTGGGCACCACGCACAACTGGGCGCGGCGCAGCGACGCCCTGGTCCACGCCCGGAAGAACCTGGCCTTCACCGAGGAGTGCAGCATGGCGTCGGTGAAGAACGTGGCGTCGTGCAACGTCACGACCGACGCGGCGGGCACCGCGAGCGGGGCCGTGTAGTGCGGCGAGTGCAGCACGTCGACGCCGAGCCTGCGGGCCAGCCACGGCAGCGTGGTCTGCTCCCAGGTGAGGCGGGCCGTGCGGGTGGACACGGCGTCGGTCGCCGGCACGATCCGGGACCTGGGGGCCAGGCCGTGGTAGAGCGCGGCGTCCCTGGGTTGGCACACGACGGTGAGCCTGGTCCCCGCCGCGTCCAGCGCGGCCACCAGCGAGTCGACGTAACGACCGACGCCACCGCGGTCGGCGGGGACCGCGGTGGCGTCGATCAGCACGCTGGGTTCGGCGTGGGACACGGTGGCAGCCTACGGTGGAATCGGACGGTCAGGATGCGGAACCAAATAGGTGACGCACAGTTATATCACTCGTTACGGTGACATTCGGTCACATGAGACCAATCAGCCGGTTCTGGTACAACTCCAGGTGCACGTTCCAGACCAGCCGGGCGGTCCGTTCCCACGAGTAGTGCGCCGCGCGGGCCTTGGCCCGCGCCACCCTGGTCTCCGTCCGGGCGGTGTCCTCGAACACGTTGTGCAGCGCCTTGGCCAGGGCCACCGGGTCGTGCCGCCGGGCCAGCACGCCCGTGCCTCCGGCGAGTTCGACCAGTGCGGGCGCGTCCGAGTGCACCACGGGCACGCCGGCCGCCATGGCCTCCAGCAGCGGCAGCCCGAAACCCTCGGCGAGGCTCGGCATCACGAACGCGGCGGCGCCGTGCAGCACCACGGCCAGTTCCTCGTCGCTGATCCGGCCCAGCACGGTCAGCCGTTCCGGCGCCAGCCGGTGGCGCCGGGCGATGTCGTTCAGGTTAACCCCGCCCCAACCGGCCTGGCCGACGACCACCAGCGGCAGGTCGGGCGCGTTCGGTCTGGTCAGTGCGTCGAGCAGGATGTCAAGGCCCTTGCGTGGCTCGACGGTGCCGACGGCGAGCAGGTACCGCTCGGGCAGTGTGAACTTGCTGCGGGTCCGGAACGTGGCGTCCTGGTCCGGCTTCGCGGTGAGCACCGGGGGCACGCCGGGCGGGATCACGTGCACCCTGGCGGTGCCGGGTGCGTGCATGGTCAGCTCGGCGGCGACGGCGGCGCTGGGCACCACGATGGCGCCGGCCTGGTAGGTGGCCCTGCTGATCACCGCGCGGTGCCAGTTGGCGCCCCGCTTGGTCAGGGTCTCGGGGTGGGTCCACGGGACGGTGTCGTGCACGGTGACGACGAGGCTGCGGCCGCGTCTCGCGCTGGCCGGCGCCAGCGGTGTCGGCGCGTGCACCGAGTCGCCGCCCGGCCACAGTGGCCAGCGGTGCTCCCAGGCGTAGATCAGCGCCCTCGGTGACAGCGGCAGCACCTTCGGCCCGGTGACGCCGGGGATCACCGCCGGTGACGGGTCGGCGTGCCGGGCGACCGCGCTGGACACCTCCCAGCCGGCCGGTGCCGTCGCGGCCAGTGCGGCGGCCAGCTCGCGGGTGTACCTGCCGGTGCCACCGGGCACCTGGGCCAGTAACTGTTCGACGAGCACGACGAGCTCGGGCACGGTGACCAGCGTCCCACGCCTGATCGGACCCGGGCGAGGCGACCGGCCGGTGGCTGCCGGTACGGTCGGCGGATGGTGGCTGACCGGGCCGGGGCGCGCAGCACCGTCGTGGTGGTCACCTGGCGGGGGCGCGGGCACATCGACGCCTGCCTGGACACAGTGGCCGGTCAGCGCCGTCCACACTCGACACTTGTAGTGGACAACGCTTCCGACGACGGCACAGCGCAACGTGTCGCGGCCCACCCGTCCAGGCCGGACGTGCTGCGGCTGGACCGCAACCGGGGCTACGCCGGCGGCATCGCGGCCGCGCTCGCCAGGGTGCGGACGCCGTTCGTCGCGTGGCTCAACGACGACGCGGCGCCGGCGCCGGACTGGCTGGCCCGGCTGGAGGACGCCCTGGACGCCGACCCGAGGGCCGCGGCGGCCGGGGCGGTGCTGACCACGCCGGACGGTGCCGTGCAGTCGGCGGGTGTCGGCCTGACCGGCGACGGGTACGGCGCCGACCTGGCATCGGCCGGGCCGGGCGTGTTCGGCTTCTGTGGTGGCGCGGCGCTGCTGCGCACCGAGGCGCTGGTCGCGGCGGGCGGGGTGCCCGCGGACTTCTTCTGCTACTACGAGGACACCGACACGGCGTGGCGGCTGCGGCTGGCCGGGTGGCGCGTGCTGGTGGTGCCCGGCGCGACCGCCACGCACCTGCACGGCGCGACCACCCGGCCCGGCTCGTTCGCGTTCCACCGCTGGAACGAGCGCAACCGCCTGCTCATGCTGGTGCGCTGCGCCCCGGCCGGTGTGGCGGCGCGGCAGGTCCTCCGGTTCGCCGCGCTCACCGCCGTGCTGCCGGTCCGGCGGATCATGCGGAACCGTTCGGTGCCGGACGCCGTCAACTTCACCGCGCGGCTGCGCCTGCTGGTGCTGGCCGAGGTGGTCGCGCGCCTGCCGGCGGGTCTGGTGGCCCGGTGGCGGATCGGCCGGCGGAGCACGGTGCGCAGGTCGGTGGTCTGGCGGACGTGGGCTGGCACAATCTGATCCGCGCAGGAAAGGGGAGCTGCATTGCCCACGAGCACGCCGACGCTGTCGGTGATCGTCGTGAACTACCGCGGGACCGAGGACACGATCACGTGCCTGCGTGCGTTGCGCGACGACCTGGACTATCCGGCCGACCGGCTGCAACTGGTCTGCGTGGACAACGCCTCCGGTGACGGCGGCGCGCGACGGATCAGAGCCGAGGTGCCCGGGGTGACGCTGGTCGAGTCGGACGTCAATCTCGGGTTCGCGGGCGGTTGCAATCTCGGCGCCCGGCACGCCACCGGCGAGGTGCTTGCCCTGCTGAACAACGACGCCCGCCCGGACCGGCAGTGGGCGCGGGCGGCGGTCGCGGTGCTGCGGGCCGATCCGACCGTGGCGGCGGTGGCCAGCAAGGTGCTGGACTGGTCCGGCGAGCGCGTCGACTACGTGGACGCCGGCCTGACCTGGTTCGGCATGGGCTACAAGCCGGACGCCGGACGCCCGGTGGCCGACCTGCCCACCGACCGGCACGAGGTGGCGCGGGACGTGCTGTTCGCCACCGGTTCGGCGATGTTCGTGCGGGCCGACCTGTTCGCCGAGCTGGGTGGCTTCGACGAGCGCTTCTTCATGTTCTACGAGGACGTCGACCTGGGCTGGCGGCTGAACCTGCGCGGCTGGCGGGTGCGCTACGAACCGTCCTCGGTGGCCTACCACAGGCACCACGCATCGGTCTCCACAGTGGACGGCGCGGACTCGGCCCGTGAGCTGTACCTGTTGGAGCGCAACGCGTTGGCCGCGCTCTACAAGAACGTGTCCGACGAGACCCTGGCCAGGGTCCTGCCGGCGGCGCTCGCACTGGCGATCCGCAGGGCCACCGCACGCGGCGACGTCGACCCCACCCAGTTGGAGATCACCCGCCGGACCGGTGCCGAGCCGACCCACGTCAGCATCCCCCGCACCACCCTGGCCGGCGTGCTGGCCGTCGACCAGTTCGTCGAGCTGCTCGGCGAACTGGCCGAGGCGCGGAAGGTCGAGCAGGCGGCCAGGGTGCGCACCGACACCGACCTGCTTCCGTTGATGCGCAAGGCGATCGAGCCGGCCTACCCGCTGCCGCGCTACCTCGCCGCGCACGAACGGCTGGTCGAGGTGTTCGGCATCGAGGAGGTGTTCGGCCGGCCGAAACGGGTGCTGGTGGTCACCGGTGACGCGATCACCGCGCGGATGGCCGGCCCGGCGATCCGTGCGTGGCACATGGCCGAGGTGCTGTGCGGCGAGCACGACGTGCGGCTGGTCAGCGTGAACCCGCACGGCGAGGACGTGCCGGCGCCGTTCCCCGTGCTGCGCGTCCGGCCACGCGACCTCGCCGACCACGTGGCCTGGGCCGACGTCGCCGTGCTGCAGGGCCACACGCTGGAGATGGCGCCGGAACTGAAGCGGCGCGACTCCACCAAGCTCGTGGTCTGCGACATCTATGACCCGATGCACCTGGAACTGCTGGAACAGGGCAAGGACGGCACCGACGAACAGCGCGCCAAGGACCTGGTCGGCGTCACCAAGGTGCTCAACGCGCAACTGAAGCGGGGCGACTTCTTCCTGTGCGCGTCGGACCGGCAGCGCCACTTCTGGCTGGGCCACCTGGCCGCGCTCGGCCGCCTCACCCCGCAGCTCTACGACGCCGACCCGACGGCCGACTCGCTGCTCGCCGTCGTGCCGTTCGGCCTGCCCGGCAAGCCGCCGACCCGCACCGGTCCCGGCGCCCGCGGCGTGCTGCGCGGCGTCGGCGCGGACGACAAGGTGGTGCTGTGGGCGGGTGGCGTCTACAGCTGGTTCGACCCGCTGACGCTGATCCGGGCCATCGGCGAGCTGGCCACCCGGCGGCCGGACGTGCGGCTGGTGTTCCTCGGCATGAAGCACCCGAATCCCGAGGTGCCGGTGATGGACATCGCGGCCCGCACCCGGTCGCTGGCCGACCGGCTGGAGCTGACCGACCGGCACGTCTTCTTCAACGACGGCTGGGTCCCCTACGCGGAACGGCAGAACTGGCTGCTGGACGCCGACTGTGGCGTCACCACCCACTTCCAGCACGTCGAGACCACGTTCGCGTTCCGCACCAGGGTGCTGGACTACCTGTGGGCGGCACTGCCGATCGTGACCACGGACGGCGACTCGTTCGCCGACCTGGTGCGCACCGAACGCCTCGGCGTCGTCGTGCCGCCGGCCGATCCCGGCGCGCTGGCCGACGCGCTGGACCTGGCGCTGTACGACGACGAGTTCGCGGCCGGGTGCCGGGAGCGGATCGCCGACGTGCGGGAACGGTTCACCTGGGAGCGGGTGCTGGCCCCGCTGTCCGACTTCTGCCGGTCCCCCCGGCCGGCCGCCGACCGGCTGTCCGGCACCGGTCCGCTGGTGCGGGCCGAGCCGCTGGGTGCGTCCGGCGTGCTGCGCAGGGACGCGCGGCTGATCCGGGAGTACCTGGCCATGGGCGGACCCGGCGAGGTGGCCCGGCGGGCCACCGGCCGGCTCATCAGGCTGACCACCGGCCGCCGGCCTGGACGTCCCGATGGCGAGTGATCGCGTCCGGGTGCTGATCGACGGCACCCCGCTGCTCGGCCAGCGGACCGGCGTCGGGCGGTACACGGCGGCACTCGCCGAGGAGCTGGCGTCCATGCCCGGCGTGGACATCCGGGCCGTGGCGCTCACCCTGCGCGGCTGGCGGGCGCTGCGGCACGTGCTGCCGCACGAGGTGTGGGCACGTGGCCTGCCGTGCTCGGCCCGGCTGCTGCGCAAGTGCTGGCTGCACTCGTCGTTCCCGCCGATCGAGCTGATCGCCGGGTTCTCCGACGTGGTGCACGGGACGAACTTCGTGCTGCCGGTGGCGGCGCGGGCCGGTGGCGTGCTGACCATCCACGACCTGGCGTTCCTCGACGCGCCGGACGAACTGCCGCCCAGCGACCGGGAACTGCCCCCGCTGGTGCGGCGGTCGGCGGCGCGGGCCAGGGTGGTGTGCACGCCGACGAAGGCGGTCGCCGCGATGGTGGTGGAACGCCTCGGTGTGCCGTCCGAGCGGGTGATGGTGACACCCCTCGGGGTGGACGCGGCCTGGTTCACCGCGCTGCCGCCGACCGAGCGGCTGCGTCGTCGATTGCACCTGCCGGAGCGGTACCTGCTGTTCGTCGGCGCCGAAGGGCCACGCAAGGGCCTTGACGTGCTGTCCCGGGCGCACACGGCAACGCCCGAGCTGCCACCGCTGGTGCTCACCGGCCCGTCAGCGTCTAGAGTGGACGGTCGGGTGATCCGCACCGGCTACCTGCCCGAGGTGGAACTGCGCAGCGTCGTCGCCGGTGCGGCCGCCGTCGTGCTGCCGTCCCGGGACGAGGGTTTCGGCCTGCCGATGCTGGAAGCGTTGGCGTGCAACGTGCCCGTGGTGTGCTCGGACGTGCCGGCGCTGCGTGAGGTCGCCGGTGACCAGGCGACCCTGGTGCCCTACGGCGACGTGGACGCGCTCGCGCACGCGCTCACCGACGCCCTC